>JBAXMY010000026.1:0-11479 GCA_037134055.1 archaeon | reverse complement strand
CAAAAAGCTTATAACCCTTATCTGCTTTCTCCAGACATGACAAGAAAGAAACTTAGAATTTTAGCAATATCTGATATTCATGGCGATTCGAAGCTAACAAAAAAGCTAGCTGAGCGAGCAGAACGGGAAAACATTGATGTCGTAGTGCTCTGTGGAGACAATACGGCATTCGTAGAAACAAAAAACATAATCAAACCTTTCAAAGACAAGCACAAGCCAGTCCTAATCATACCTGGAAACTGGGATTCATTTGCCACAACTGATTTTTTAGCCAATTTGTACAACATTCATAACATTCACGGCTACTCTGCAGTATATCAGGACATAGGATTCTTTGGAGCAGGAGGAGTGGACAATGCTCCAGGCCCAGGACAGCTGGACGCAAAGGAAATGTTTGAAACTTTAAAGAGAGCATATTCCGGACTAAGGGGAATTGAAAAGAAGATTATGGTGACCCACGAACATCCATCCGGCAGCCTATCCGAATTCTCGGGAGTGCGTGGAAATAAATCGATAACAAAGGCAATCAAAACTTTCAAACCCGACATTCTCCTGCACGGACACATTCATGAGGCAGCAGGAGCAGATCAAAAAATTGGAAAGACGAGAGTAATTAATGTTGGGAGAGAAGGTAAAATAATTGAAATTTAAGAAACATATAAAAACAAAGGGACACAATTTAAAGTATGAATAATCATTATGGTTTAGTTAAGCCAGAAGTCGAAGGAAGACTTAGAGAAGTAGGTTCAGACATGCCGGTAGATGAATTTCTCAGAATGCCAATCTCATCACAACGAGCATACATGGAAAGATTAACCGGCACTTCAGTAAAATTAACTGGAACGGGCAATGCCCAATATCTTTCATCAAAAGAAATCGACAGACTAGTAGCTAAAGAATTATAAAATTAACTCGTTCTATCGCCCATTCTCGTTGAATCATCAACCGGTGCTGGCTCTTTTCTAATCTCCCTCACCAAACTTCTACCAACTGCCAAAGCCCCATATGCCTCTCCCTCTTCAATCTTCTTCCAATCCATTCCCTTTCCCCCTTCAGGATTTGGTTCAAAATACCCTGCATTTCCATCCAATTCACAATGATGAATTTCTTCGTCTGAAACAAATGGACTTTTTGGTTGCTTATATCTGTCAAATGAACTCTTAAGCCGATTAATTGCATATACTCCCATTGCAACGGTAACTCCTGCAGCAACTCCCATACCGACAAGACTATCTAAGTTGACTTTCATGAAAAATCTAGAAGTGAGCCCTATATAAATTATTCGAATACCTTCTAAAAACTCTTACAAAACTCGCCAATAAACTAAAAAACATAATCTATGCTCGAGCATAGATTTTTAATACCCAACACATATAGAAAGGAAATGGTAACACAAGAGTTCATTCCAAGAACTGGCATTAAAATTACCACGGAAAAGGAAGTGGCTAAAAAGCCAAGCGTAGATGAATTGACAACTATAGAAGAACCAGGCAGGCCAATGCCCGCAAATACCTTGGAAGAGTATAAAGAAGATAAAAAGAAAAGAAAAACAAAAAAGGCAGTGGCAGAACCAAAGCAAATAAAGGATTCTACCCTTATTATTACAGAAAAGCCACAGGCAGCACTTAAGATTGCTTCGGCCCTTGGTGACTATGTCAAGTATAACATAGAGGGTGTGCCCTACTATGAAATAAAGACGGGTATGGACAACATTCTCGTCGCTTCGGCCGTAGGCCATCTATTCAACCTGGAATATGTAAAAGGACAGAAAGGTTGGCCCATATTCAACCTAGAATGGCGACCATCCTACAATAGAAAAACATCAGCGTTCACTAAAAAATACTTTACCGCCCTAGAAGACTTGGCAATGCGTTCAAAAGATTTCATTGTGGCAACAGACTTCGACGTAGAAGGAGAAGTAATAGGCTGGAACGTACTTCGATTCATCTGTAAACAAAAAAATGCAAAAAGAATGAAATTCTCCACACTCACTGCTCCAGAACTAAAAAAAGCGTTCGATTCCCCAATGCCTGAATTAAACTGGGGAAATGCCTATGCTGGAGAAGCCAGACACTATATTGACTGGCTTTACGGTATCAATCTATCGCGTGCATTAATGTCTGCCCTCAAAACGACCCAGGTCTTCAAAATCCTATCAATCGGAAGAATTCAGGGACCTGCACTAAAAATTATAGTTGACAGAGAAAAAGAAATAGAATCCTTTAAGTCAGTCCCCTACTGGGAAGTTTTTGCTCATTCCAATAATACACAATTCAAACATCCTAAAGACATTTTTGAAAAGAAAGACCTGGACAAATTTAAAAAAATAAAAGATTGCATGGCCATAACAACAGAAAAAGAAGAATCCGTCTCTCCTCCAAATCCATTCGATCTCACAAGCCTACAGAGAGAAGCCTATCGCCTGCATAAACTCAGTCCTTCAGACACTCTAAAGACTGCACAAAAACTATACATCGAAGGGCTAATATCCTATCCTAGAACATCCAGTCAGAAGATTCCAAAGGAAATAGAACCAAAAAAAATCCTAGACATTTTAAAAAAGAGATATAAAGAAGCCAAGATAGCAAATAGAGCCCAGCCAGTGGAAGGAGAAAAATCAGATCCAGCACATCCATCCATTTATCCAACGGGAGAACCAGCAAAACTTTCCGGTAATGAAGAAAAACTTTACAATCTCATAGTCAAAAGATTCATCTCTGCATTCTGTCCCGATGCAAAGACAATGAATAAGCGCGTCAAGCTTACAGCAAATGACCTGGACTTCACAGCCTCCGGGCTTTCCATAGTTGACAAAGGTTGGACGGCCATCTATCCAATCACTTTCGAAGAAAGAACCGTTCCCACACTAAATGGGAAAGTAAAAGTCGATAAAATACAGTTCGATGAAAAAGAAACACAACCTCCAAAGAGATTTAGTCCGACTTCCTTGATTACACTCCTGGAAAAAAAGAACCTTGGTACCAAGTCAACTAGATCCAGCATAGTTGATACCCTTTTCAATCGAGGATATCTTGATGGAACAAGCATTAAAGCAACAGCCCTAGGTAAAAAAATGATTGAATCTCTGCAAGAGCATGCTCCAATTATCATAAACGAAGATCTTACAAGAAGTTTAGAAGAACAAATGGAGAAAATACAACACTCATCCTCAAATTTAGAAAAAATGGAACAAGAAGTAATAGAAAAAGCAAAAGAAACAATAAAAGACGTCTCTGCACTATTCAAAAGAGATGAAGCACAGATAGGCAAGGAGCTAGAGTCATGCATAAAAGAACAAAGAACACAACAATACGAATCTAACTTACTCAATCCATGTAAAACGTGCAACGTCGGAAATCTGAGAATCATGTATTCAAAGAAAACCCGCCGTTACTTCATTTCCTGCTCAAACTATCCTGCCTGCACACAGATATATTCCTTGCCAGGCAACGCCCTCATAAAGAAATCTGACAAAGTGTGCGAATTCGATCAGTTCCCTAAACTCTTAGCAATCCGTAAAGGCAGAAGACCTTGGGAATTCTGCTTCAATCCAGAATGCAAGATAGAAAAGGAAAAGCGTGCCGTCTGGGAAAGTAAAATGGATGAAAAACTTAATGGCAAGGAAGAAGAACCAACAGCAAATCAGAAAAAGAACGAAGAAGAGGAAGAAGCCTAACTAATTTACTTCTTTACAAATTCAACACCCTTCAAACCTTCAAATTCTTTGTCTCCTGTAACAAATAAATATCCTTTAGAAATTGCAAATGTATAACCCACAGCATCAAAGAAAGAGAGATTTTTCTTCCTGTTTTCGTATCGAAATTTAATAGCTTCAAATAAAATATCTTTGTCAACGAACATAGATATAGAACTTAATTTATCATGCCATTCCCTAGCAACTTCTTCTCCCTCTTCCCTCAGAAGCACTGCACAAAACTCAGCTAGCGTTAAATCATTAATAACAAAGTTTGAATTAAGATATCCTGCAAATTTAGGATTTCCTTTCTTAATTTCGACTAATGCATAGGTATCCAAATATTTATTCACTTCGACCATTTACTTTCTAGATCTTCTCTTCCCTCTTTGATTATCTGTTCAGTCGTCTTCTTCGTCTTCAAAGTCCCAAAAAGTTCTTTTAAAACATTCTCCTTTTTTTGTATACTTATGATAACTTCTTCATCAGCTTTTATCTTCAAACGTTGAATAGATTCACTAGGTATAACTATGCCTATAGAATTTCCCCATGCCTTTGTTCTTGTTGTGATATTCATATTAACCTTTAGGTATAATAATTATACAAATAGTCTAATATATAAATCTTTCGATTAATGAGTTATTTGACTGTCTAAGAACAATATCCTGCAGTAAGATCTATACTCTTTAAAACGCGATTTTCAACCTCTTCCACCAACCTTCTAGCAAGTTGCCTTTCATTAACAGATATCACTTCCTTCTCTGGAGTTACGAAAAGCAGGTCTTTTCTAGCGAATCCTCCAGTTCCTCCAACTATCGTATTGGCAACAGTCAAATCCGAACCACTTTTTAGTCCATGTTGGTATGCAGTTTCTATCAATTCTTCCCGAGAAACGTTCGACAGCAATTTGAACCCGACTTGATACACTTTTGGGTTCCACTCCTTAACCAAAGATATTACTTTAGGATTCTTTACCAACTCTATTCTCATCTTTTCCAAATCAGAACTTATCTTTCCCTGCACAGGCACTGCAGAATAATCAGATACTGCAGCCGCAAGAACCGCCACATCAACCTTCATTCCACAAAGTACTCGCTTCACAGTATTATAATAATCATCAAATGTCGTTATTCTGTACTCCTGCAATCTTGGACTATCATCCAAATACTCATTGGCCACACTGGAAAGACGAGCCATTTCCTGACTAAATGGCTTCTCAGGATCCAATTTCAGTCTCTCCCTGTACGGTCTCCGACTACTTTTTGAATATACAAAATGCACACTATGCCCCGCCTTCAGAAATGCTTCTGCAAGATATGCCCCAGTAGTCCCAGAACTAAAGTTTCCAACATGTCGGACGTCATCTATCCTGGAAATAGTTCCACCAGAAGTTATCATTACCTCGAGCTTGTTATTCATTTCTTCACCTCATTCTTGAAATATGCAAGCACACGATTCACAATTGTGAGACTATTGGCTATCTTTGCCTTTCCCTCTGAAAAGCGAGGTTCTATCATTCTCACATTATAATCATGCAACGTTTTCAAATTTCTCTGAAAGATTGGATTTTGATACAACGATTCGTGCATTGCTGGAGCAACATACACTGGAGTTCCTCTTCCGAGTGCACTCGCCAGCAACGTCGTAACTACGTTATCTGCTATACCATTCATCATTTTATTAATCGTATTGAGAGTCGCTGGAGCAACTAGAACAACATCATGATATGAGATGTGCTCTGCCCTTCCTGACAATCTATCAACAACATCCTGTTCAGTTGCCCACTCGAGTGCAGACTTTCCTATAAAGTCGTAAGCACTCGGAGTAACATACGCCTGCACACTTGCACCATACCTTCGCAAGTGCCTTGCTATCTTGGGAGTTTCTATGGCTGCTATTCCTCCAGTCACACACAAAGCAATTTTTCTTCCAGCCAATAATTCTCCTATGCTATCAACTTTCAAATCTTCATTGCCACTCACCATTTTATTAACCTCCGAGCGTTATTGTAATACACATCTTGCCTATCAGATTCGGAAAAACCTTGCATTCCTTTCTCCACGAAATAAACTGAATCTTCATGAGTCTGCACTGGAAAGTCCGTTCCAAAAAGAAGTTTTCTAGGTCCAACGTGCTCAACGAAATGACGCACAACTTCCACGCTCGATTCTATCTCATCCCTGTTGTGACGAGAATCAACAAGTCCGGACATATCAGTGTAAACATTCTCATTCTTCAAGGCAACTTGTTCCATCTCTGTAAAGTAGGGTTTGGACATATGGCTAAATATAAACTGCATTTGCGGATTCTCCTTAGCAAGAAATTCAAGATTCTTTGCCGACACCATATCCGTCACACTAGGCCTACCAAGATTTCTCTTCGAGGAATAGGAGTATCCGGTATGAAACATCATGGGAAGAGCATGCTTGCTCGCAAGTGCAACGACTTGCTTAAATTTATCAGAATGCAAATCCACATTTTGATAGCAAGTATAAACTTTAACACCCTTTATCTTTCCAGCATCAGCAAGTTCTGCCATTTCATTATATCCCTGAAAGAAGTAATGCTCAAAATCAAGACTTCCAAACATCACAAACTTATCATTTCCCTGCATCCAGTTAAGAAGACGATAATTCGTTACTCCAGATGACCTATGGGGAAAGTATGTCGCAAGAAGAACTGTCTTTTCTATATCATATTTTGCCATTTCTTCCTCCAGTATCTTCAGATTTGCATATGGCTGCATTGTATGCTTCAACACCCGGTTAGTTGTATGAGCATGAACGTCTATTTTTTTCATTTTGTTTTCCATACTCCATACAACCATACAATTAATATAAACTATTTCTATAAATCTTTAAAGAAGTTTAAACTTTAGTAAAGCTTAAATAATATCAACCATTAGATAGAATATGGAAATAATAGAACGCAGAGTCCAGGAAATAGGCAAATCCCTTCTTACCACTCTACCAAAGGGTTGGACCAAATCTCTGAAGATAAAGAAGGGAGATAAAATAAAATTAATGGTCACAGAAAATGGAAATCTCATAATCGCCCCAGAGTTTGTCAAATCAGAGACAAAAAAACACGCTTCAATACAGTTCGACTCCAATTTCAAGAGAAAATTCTTCCAGGAATACTTCAACGGCAATGAAACAATCTCGATAAAGTTCAACTCTGCCATTGCCGAGAAAGACAGGAAAGAGATATACTCATTCCTAAAAAGATTTATGAATTCTCAGATAATAGAAGAAACTAAATCTGAAATCATCGTTAAATCTTTCCGAATTGAAGAACTTTCCATTGAAGAATGCCTTAAGAGGATGCAATTCCTCTCCCTATCCATGCTCGAAGAATTTTACGGCAACAATCAAAAAATAAAAATTCAAGAAATGCGAGATACCATGACTCGATTCTACTACATTTTAGTCATGCAAATCCGCAGATTCCTTTCGGAAGGTAAGTATACAGATCAAAATCAGATCTCTCTCATACGAGCCATGGACATTCGTATGGTAGCAGAGAAAGTACAACGAGTAGCAGAACACATTGCAAATTTGCAAAAAAATCCAAAGATTACCTCTCTGGTAAAAGAAATTGATTCCTATTACTCCAAATCTATCAAATACTTTATAGAAGAAGATTTTGATAAAGCCCTTCCACTGTGGAACGATTCCAAATCTCTTCAAAAGAAATGCACTGCAAACAATGAGCTAGCACAAATGGTTAGATTATCAAAAGAAATATCCATGCTTGTTCGTTAAAATAAAAATTAATTGATATTACTTACCTATTCTGCCCCATGCTCTGGCAGATGGTCTTACTTTTCTATTTGGACCCTTGTAACGCAATCCTCTGGACTTTCTAGCTGCACTCGTAATTCCTCTTGCAGCCCTATTCTTGTTTTGAGGATTTGCAATCCAATTCAAGGCTGAATCACCTTTGATTTCTGGCATTTCTGGATCAATCAACAGAACTTCAAAGAAGAAAAACTTTCCATCCTGACCAATATAATATGAATTCAATACTTCAAGATTGGAGAATGCCTTCTCAGCTCTTTGTTCAGCAACCCATCTATAATTCATCTTTAATATTTTAGATACGTGCTGCTTTCTCGTCTTTCTACCGTGCTTGTGTCTTGGTCTCTTTCTTCCACCCCTCTTAAGGCGAACACGAACAACAACAAATCCTTTCTTAGCCTTATATCCAAGAGCTCTTGCTCTATCAAGTCTAAGAGGCTTCTCAACTACAACAATAGAATTTCCAGCTCTCCATTTAATAAGACGAGTATGCAAGTCATCCTTACTAGGGTTCTGCCATGCCTGCCCGATATAATGATACATTCCTTTAACCATGTTTTTTCATGCCAAAATTGCTTTTTAAACCTTTTGCGAGAAGCAAAATCTTACTTTTCCGAGGTTTTCCCAAAAGCTCTTTTAAACCTTTTGCGAGAAGCGAAATCTAACTTTTCCGAGGTTTTCCCAAAAGCTCTTTTAAACCTTTTGCGAGAAGCGAAATCTAACTTTTATGAACTTTTTATCTAGGGATGCTCCAATCATATTCTTCCAGTCTATCGGGATCCCTGACTTTTTGCCAAAACATTATCTTATCATGTCCCTCGAGACGCGTAAGCCTTACAAGTAAAACTGATTTTTCATAGGAATTGAGTTTTCTTCGATTCCCATTGGATTCCACCGTCCTATCAAAAACAACCACATTATTACACAAATGTCGATAGAAATCTACTGCCCTTTGAGAAAACTTTGGGAAGGGATTAAAATTCCAAGAAGTTGGATTTTGTTCATTAATCATATAATATCTCCAAACCCCATGCATTGCCGCAATGTCCTTTGCATCCATGAAAACCTTATCTCTAGATTCTCCCTCTCCACCAGATGCAAATCCAAATCTCCATCTCTTGCTTTCAGGCATCTTGCCCTCATGATATGTTGTAGAAAACCCAGTCCAAACAATATTTGCATGGGGTGAATTGACGACGGGAACAGAACTCAATTTTATTTTATAAGCAGGCATTCCAATGGAAGTTGAAGGAACAATAACCGCAACATGAGCTCCTTGTTTTTCCACACCCTTCGCAGAATCATAGGGTCTAACCAAAATTGCATCCTTCTTTCTTGTAAAGGCATAGGAAGCAAGTCTCTGTCCTTCCATTGCATCCGCAAGAGGAACAATTCTAACTCGACCATCTCTCCAATAGATTGGGACAAATGAAAAGCCTGGCGCATATATCTCTTCTATCCGTCTAGTAGATTTAGGCAAATCAAAAGAATCTCTTCTTATTTCATGGGGCTGCCTTGTTTCCCTAAGTGCATCTTCAACTGTCTTTGCCTGATCCAATTTTATGCAAGGTTCATGATACATTGCTTTTCTTGCAGCTTTCTGCGAATTTGCATTAAACTGATAATGCTCTCCACGCATTAGCCAGAATTTCAATTCCAATGCTTCCCCTCTGCCCAAATCAGAAATTCTTTCAACCAATCCCTGTCCAGTAAAAGCTGGTTCTACCTTTAGGGCGCGTATTTGTGCTACGCTGCGTTCAGCAAAAAATGGCTTCTTAGTCATAAAAACCTCAAAAGTCCGAGCATTATAAACCTTTTTATATTGTCGATAACTTCATTTTCCATGGCAACCAAAAAAACATTTTACATCACTACGGCAATCGATTATCCAAACGCCGAACCACATATAGGACATGCCTATCAAAAGATAGTTGCAGATGTTTTGGCTAGATGGCACTCTCTTCTTGGAAAAGATGTATTCTTTCTGACAGGTACTGATGAACACGGCAAAAAGATACAAGAAGCTGCAGAAAAAGAAGGAAAAAGCCCGCGACAATTCGTTGATGAAATGTCTCAAGAATTCAAGTCTGCCTGGGCATCATTAAATGTTAAACCTAATAGATTTATTAGAACGACCGACAAAGACCATGAAGCCCTTGTCACAGAAGTAATAAAGAAATGTAATAAGGCGGGAGACATATATCTAGGAAAGTATGAGGGCTGGTACTGTGTTGGTTGCGAAGCATACTACACTGAAAAAGATATGGTTGATGGAAAGTGCCCCCTACACAATCGCCCTCTTGAAAAACTAGAAGAAGAATCATATTTCTTTAAACTAAGCAAATATCAAAAGTTTCTTCTAAATTTGTACAAAAAAAATCCAGATTTTGTTCTTCCAGATGTAAGAAGAAATGAGATGACCAATCGTATCAAAGAAGGTCTGAAAGATTTAAGCATCTCACGAACTTCGTTCAATTGGGGAATTCCCTTTCCACTCGATAATAGACATATTGTTTATGTCTGGATGGATGCCCTTTTCAACTATGTTTCTGGAGCAGGAAAGAATCAAGAATACTGGCCAGCAGATATACACCTTCTAGGAAAAGACAATGGATGGTTCCACTCGGTATACTGGCCAGCATTTCTTAAATCTGCAGGATATAAATTACCAAAAACGGTATTTATTCACGGATTTTTAACCTTCAACGGTCAAAAAATTTCAAAATCTTTAGGTAATGCGATTTCTCCCAAAACACTCGTTCAAAAATACGGTGCAGATCCAATAAGATATTTTGTAACAAGAAACTTTGTATTTGGAGAAGATGGAGACTTCTCAGAGCAATCACTAGTAGACAGGCATAACAACGAACTTGCGAACAAACTGGGCAATTTAGTAAGCAGAGTCTCCGCACTGGCAGAAACCTATGGTATAGAAAAAGCAACGCCCCTAGATTCTAAGAAATTAGTTAAAAGAATTGAATCTCATTTTGAAAACCTTGAGTTCGACAAAGCCCTCAATGAGATATTTGCATTCATTGATATTTGTAATGAATATATTCAAAACAAAAAGCCTTGGGAAACAAAAGACAAAAAAGTATTATACCAGTTAGTCAATGCAATAAAGGATTTCACCATCTTGTTGAGTCCATTCATCCCAGAAACATGTGAAAAGATTGCAAAAGTGTTCAATTTTGAAATTTCCCTGAAAGCACTAAAAGAACCAATTAAAATTTCAAAGATAAAGAAAGCCACACCATTATTTGTGAAGATAGAAACCAGCACACCAACCACTCAGAATAAACCCCAAACACAAGTTAATAACAAAGTTAATAAATCACATTCCATTCCAGGTATCATGACATCAATCAACTATTCAGACTGGGAAAAGATAGACCTTCGAGTCGGTAAAATAGAGAAAGTCGAAGACATCGAAGGAGCCGACAAGTTATACAAACTAACAGTAAACATAGGCAAAGAAAATAAAACTGTATGCGCTGGATTAAAGAAATTCTATTCTCCTGAACAATTGAAGGGAAAGAAGTGCATTCTTTTCGTCAATCTAGCTCCAAGAATGATGCGAGGAATAGAGAGCCAGGGCATGATTCTCGCCGCAGTAAGTGAAGATGAATCTGCAGTCGTGCTTGTACAACCAGAAAAAGATATACCTTCTGGCGCAAAGATAAGATAATTTTCTTAAAAACATATAAATTGATTAAAGCTGATGTGGTGCTAGGAAAGACCTTCTACGTCTCAGGACATATGCTACAACACCAATTAGAACAACAAACACCCCAATTACCATTAATCCATTCTTCCCAATTGATCCAATAACTGCCCCAGTAACTGAATTTAAATTACTCAAACCGAAAGAATTAGAAGAGACTTCCTTATTTTGAGTGTCATTTAATCCGGTTCCAGTACTCAAATTCCCATTCGAATTAGCCGTTAAAGGAGTCAGTGCAGCCACCGTGCAGTTTTGCATCTG
>JBAXMY010000025.1:0-11581 GCA_037134055.1 archaeon | reverse complement strand
CCCCTCTCGGGTGAGCAACTTCAAAACAAATAAGTAGTATTACAAGGGTGCTCCGTCTTTTCCGAAGATAGACATCGACGCTCCTACTTATTCTATGTATTCATCTTAAAGCTACAACAACAAGTTGCAGTAAAGGTCCACAAGGTCTCCGCTTCCCACTAGGCGACACCGGAATTTTCACCGGTCATTGAGTTCAGAAGGATCTGGTTAGGGACAGTGACCACCTCGTTAAACCATTCATGCACGTCACCATTCAGATGACAAGGCATTACGCTCATCGAGTTTTACTGTCGCTAATTATATATTATTAATTAACGTCACCTTACATCACTATAAGGATCGGACTATATCTTCGTAAGCAAACAAGTTTTCTTACAAACTTTCTTTTACTTTACGTTTAGCGTGTAGTCTCTGAGGATTCTTCTTAAAAATTAAGAAGTCTTTCCTGCTGATTTTCTCTCCACTTTGATTTTTAGATACTTAAATTTTCACAAACTTAAGTTACTACAAAGTTTCTTCGAGATGTTCCAGCATTTAGCTAAATTTTCTTTATTGGGTTCATTACATTGTAATCTGTTCGTCAAATTTCTCTATGAAGCCTAAATCGTTTAATTCTTACGAATTAACCGTAAGGCAGTTTAGTTTTCTATTCAACCTTAAGAGCCTCATAGTTAGGCCCGCCGTTTGATGGGTCTTAGCCCTCTTGAAAAAGGGTTTGAAACACCACCACTGGGCAGGTTTCACCGATTATACGAGTCCTTTCGGATTTGCAATCGGCTACGTTTTTGATAAACAGTCGGGCGGTCCTTGTTATTGCAATCTACAAATGCCTTCTACATATCAAAGACATTCATAGACATCCCTTCTACCGAAGCTACGGGACCAATGTTGCCGAGTTCCCTTAACCAGTTTATACCTTTCACGTCTTAGTCTTTTCAACCAGAGCACCAGTGTCGGTTCTCGGTACAGCTATTAACATTCTATGCACAGCCTTTTCACGGGCTCTAGGATTCCGCAGCTCGCGTTCTTTTATTCTCAGACTTCTTATCATTACGATCCATCTGTTTAGAAAAGAAAAATCCTCTCGGATTTCTGCATATCCCGAAGCTCAACCGTGCACTAGACGAATGTCAACAGTACAGGAATATTAACCTGTTATCCATCGCCACACGCAGTTAAGATGTGACTTAGGCGCTGACTAACCCTTGGTTAACTGTTAGTGCCAAGGAAACCTTGCTCTTGCGACGCTATTCGTTCTCAGAATAATTAGATCTTACTAGCACCAGGATTCTCATTACTTTCCGCTCCATCTTTCCTTCCGGAAGGACTTCTACGCAGAAAATACGCCTGCCTACCAGAACACTCTTACGAGTGCCTCTGGAGTATCGGTAATATGCTTAGCCCCGTCCATCTTCAGGGCCTCAAACCTCAATAAGTGAGCTGTTACGCTTTCTTTAAATGGTGGCTGCTTCTAAGCCTACATCCTTAGTGTCTCAGGTTTAAGACTCCATTTGTTACACTTAGCATATCTTTTGGGACCTTAACTCCAGTCTCCCTTGTTCGGGTCTCGGAACGGTACCTTACGCACCGCCCCCCATTCCTATTTTACGCAGACAACAAGTTCAGAGTTGGAAATGGGTTCCGTAGCCAAGAGGCTCTGACAAACCCTATCCGTACTTTACCTCGCTGCCCAACTAAATAAGACTATACTTAGGCATACTTCGACAGGAACCAGCCATCGCCAGATTCGATAGGCTTTTCACCCCTATTCTCAAGTCATCCAAGCACATGCATGTAGCACTAGTTCAGACCTCCATTCTCCTTTCGGAGAACTTCGTCTTGCTCAAGAATAGATCATCTGGCTTCGGGTCTGACCCACGTGACTCGCGCCTTTTCAGACTCGCTTTCGCTTCGGCTTCATATATTAACCTCGCCACGTAAATCAACTCCCTGGCTCATTTTTCAACACGCACGCTACACCTCCTTAAAGGCGTAGCCATCATGTAGCTATTAGATTTCAAGTCTTTTGACCCTCGATTAAGAGTACTTTTCAACTTTCCCTCGCGGTACTGAGTTCGCTATCGGACTTGGATTCATATTTAGGGTTAGCAATTAATCTTGCCATCTTCGGACCTCCGATCTAGGGGGCCCTACTCTTTGGAAAACAGCATTACATCTTCATATACGGGGTTATCACCCTCTAAGACGCCTCGTTCCAGAGAACTTCTATTCGATGTTTTAGCCATTCATTTCCACCACATCTCACACTTCCTTTCGAAAGCAGATTCGGTTTGCCCTTTTCCCTGTTCGCTCGCTGCTATTAAGGGAATCACTTTATGTTTTCTTTTCCTACCGGTACTAAGATGTTTCAATTCCCGGCGTGTGTTTCCATTTCTGGATATTCTTGCGAATACGTTTTCGCATTAGGAGATCTTGGGTTCAAAGGCCGCATGCGCCTCCCCCAAGCTTATCGCAGCTTGCCACGTCCATCTTCACAATCCAAACCTAGCTATCCGTCTAATAACTTATTAGTAGATCAAACTGTCAATTATTCTATTATATTTTTAAATTCCTTCATCTATATCGCTATAAATTTTGGGAAACTTCAACTTCCTCCGCGCTTCATTGAATATGATCTCAGCATGATAAGCGATCGTAGATCGCTCACCAACTCTCGTCTTGCGACGATGATCGATGATGTTTGTGTCTTCATCGTGACATTCACTGCGAATAAATTCGCAGGTGAATATGATTTGTGATTTTTGAAATTAGAGATATTCCGTCCTGAAACGGAATGGACCCACCGTGAATCGAACACGGGACTCCTCGTTGCAAACGAGGCGTTCTACCACTGGACTATGGGCCCTTAATGACCTTTCGTCGAAATGGCTTTTAATCCTTTCTAATTTCCTATTCAGTCAAAAATCCCTGTGGGATTCTCTCATCTCTGAAATAAATCAACATGTTAACCATCGTATGTAAAGCGTTGCGTTGTACCGGTAATCATTAAGTCGATAATATTATGAAATATTATTTTTAGGAGGTGATCCATCCGCAGGTTCCCCTACGGATACCTTGTGACGACTTAACCTACCTTGTCTTACAAAGATTCGTCCCTAACGGGCCTCATCAATGCAAAACTCGGTTGGTTTGACGGGCGGTGAGTGCAAGGAGCAGGGACCTATTCACCGGACTCTGATAAAGTCCGATTACTACGAATTCCAGCGTCACGAGGGTGAGTTGCAACCCTCGATCTGAACTAGGCTACAGATTATGAGATTGGCTTCTCCTTTCGGAGTCGCATCCCTTTGAATGTAGCATTGCCGCGCGCGTGTAGCCCAGGGTATTTGGGACGTACTCACCTAACGTAGCCCGCACCTTCCTCCTTGTTACCAAGGCAGTCTGTATATTGTTCAAAGTAAATATACATACGGGTCTCGCCTGTTACCAGATTTAACTGGTCATCTCACGACACAGGCTGACGTCGGCCATGCATCTCCTCTCAGCGTGTCAGGTAAGCCCTTTAGACTGACCTTCATCCTGCTGTCGATCCTGGTGAGGTTCACGGTGTAGAATCTAATTGAACCGCACGCGTCACTCGTTGTAGTACTCCCCCGCCTATTCCTTTAAGTTTCGGTCTTGCGACTATACTTCCCAGGTAGCACACTCTCCGGCTTCCCTACAGCACTAGCACCTCCCTAAGAGGCACTAATGTTCAGTGTGCAGTGTTTACTGCTAGGACTACATGGGTATCTAATCCACTTTGCGCCCCTAGCCTTCATCCCTCACTGTCAGAACCGTTCTCGTAAGATGCCTTCGCGATTGTTAGTCCAGAAAGGATCAACACATTTTACCGTTACTCTATCTGTACTTCTTACGCCTCCCGGTCTCTAGCCAAGCAGTATCCTTTGCACGCCGGACCCTTAAGAGGCCCGATTTCACAAAGGACTTACAAGGCAAGCTACGGATATTTTAGACCCAACAAATGTGGCTGCGACTTGGACCGCTGGGATTACCGCGGCGGCTGGCACCAGTCTTGCCCGGTCCTTATTCGTGGAACTTTCTACATTCCACAAAAGATAATCATAAATGATTAACACTTTGGCTTGCTCTGTCACACTTGCGTGTATTGCAAAATTTTCCCGACTGCTGCATCCCGTAGGACTGGGAATAGTGTCTCAGATTCCCTCTTAGGGCTTCCTCGCTAAAGGCCCTTACTGATCATTGGCTTGGTGGGCATTTACCCCGCCAACTACCTAATCAGCCGCAGCCCCATCCTATCGTTAACTTTCAAAGATTAATCATTCCAGAAAAAATCTTCTATCCGTTATTAGCCTCAGTTTCCCGAGGGTATGACGGACTATAGGGTAGGTTAGCTACGTGTTACTAAGCAGTACGCCTTTCACTTCTTACGAAACAAAAAGACTTGCATGTCTAAGTGCAAACCAAATAGCCGCAGCCGCCAGCAGGATAAACTGGATTTATACAATAAAATTGTATTAACTGATCTTCTGCAAGAATTTCAGTACACTCTAATCGATTGCTCGATGTTTAATCCTCCGACGACTACATTGATTATTTGTTATCTAAAACTTAAAAATAAGTTTAGTTGAGTACAACTCAACGCTTTACATACCTCATACCCTAATAACAACCGAACGCTATGAACATTTCGGCTTTTAACATTAAGGCACTCATGATGGTTAACATAGTGATACTATTCTCGAGCTAAAAATGGTTTATAAACCTTTCTATAAAAAACGAGGAAATTTCTTAAATTTTGGCGACGAAAAGGAGAGTGCCATTGCTGTCTTTTGCGAGTTTAAAATGAGAAAATCCTTTCCCATGAAAATATCTTTTCATATTATCATAATTATTGAAATGAGATTTAGTTTTACTTCTAAGAATTATGCGAGTTGCCGCTTTAATGATGTGTCCTTTCAACCCAGGAGTCATGGATTTTTTCTTATCCAATGGTCTTTCGTGAATTAGGAGCGTGCAATTTCTACATTTTTTCATAAAATGTTTTATATTTTCTATGTATCTATCGTATTCAGCGTCGCTGAAGTAGGGCGTAACTCCTTCTGAAAAAATTAGCGTTTTTTTATTTAAATCAATTTTGTCCGCCAGGGAGGAGAGAATATCGTCCTTTAGAACGTCCAGATTCATTAGAATATAATTTTTATTTACTTTTAATTTTTCTTTTTTTATTATTTCTTCTATAATTGGCTTTTTTATTTTAACAACGTTCTCCATGTCTGTTTCTATAAACTTGAGAGATTTGTTTTTTACCGTTAAATCAAGTCCGAGTGTGGAATATCCGCATCCTAGCTCAATTACCTGGGCAGGTTTTTGCAAAATTATTAAAGATTTTACATCCTTGGAAAGCGCAGCTCTTCTTCTGAAAACGCTATCAAAATATTTTTTTGACAAAAGAGCGGAATAAAATGAATATGTTCTTTTTACCCTGGATGTCACGAAATATTTACTGTATTTATCAACACCTTCTTGAGCCCGAATGAGTGCGGCAGCCTCGGCAGTAAATCCTATTTTTGCATTGCCTTTCATTGTTTAAAGAAGAGATACTTGATTTAAAACGTTTCTATTGATACATTATACTGACACATATATCAACTTTCAGTCTCAAATTATCAAATCTTACTCTTTCTTCTTCTGTCAATTTTGGCTTTCCTTCTTCAATATAGAAGCAGTGTAATTTCTTTTTGTATTTAATGCCTAAATTATCTAATTCTGCTCTTACCGCATCCCTAAACTCTAGTACGGAAGAATCTTCACTGTTAACTACTGCCTCAAGCTTAGGATCGTAGAATGCTTCTTCTGCCTTGAAACGTGTAGTTGCACAACCTGTTAAAATAAGTGCGGAGAGTGCAAGAGGCAAGTAGTTTCTCATGTAAATGCTTGATTCGGGAGTTTAAAAGAATAATTGTTCTCTAGATTATTAATTTGAGGGAAGAGTTTTATAAAAATTATCTATGGATTTGGAAATCGCATCCATACTTGGAACTTGGTCTGTCTTTGCAGGCTTACAGTCTTTTTTGAGAGACCAAATGTTGTTTGTTGCACTATAGAACAAGCCAAGGGCATTTAATTTTTGTTCCGTTTGTTGGTAAAATGCTTTAGACTCTGGATCTGCTCTTTTGGAGATGTATTCAAGTGCCCCATTATACATGCTCACCATTCCACCTTCAACATACCTACTTGGGCGTGATGGATCATTTCTATAGGAATCTGTGGATGCACAACCCATTAAACCTATGGACAATCCCGCAACTGCAAGAATATTTGTTAAACCTCTCATGAAAAAATTAAGCAATGAGTAGATATAGGTGTTGTGAAACTATCTTCACTAGTTATCTTACTTTGGAACCTGCGCTTCATTCCAACCTTCGATGAACTCTGAGATTGCTGGAAGTTCAATTTTAAGCTTTCTCTGCTCAATGTATTGCTTTGCTAGAAGATAGAGAATTATTCCTATTGATTTTGCAGCCTTATTATTCCCAGGAACAATTTGAGTAATACCTTGTGTAAAGTTGTTGGTGTCGCAGATGGACATTACTGGCGTTCCAACTCTGTTTGCATCCTGAAGGGCATTCTTGTCAAGCCATGGATCACAAATTAATACCAATCCAGTCTCAAAGAAGTCTTCTAGATTCGTGTTAGTCAAAACTCCAGCAGGATATTTCTTTGTATATGATTTTACTCCAAGAATCTGGGCAAATAGTTTTGCAGCTTTCCAGCCGGATTCTCTTTTGCAAATAAGAAGAATATTTTCAGGGGCAAATTTAGCCATAAAATCTGCACTTTCTCTTAACTTATCATCAAGTAATGCCGTATTGAATACTGCGAGGCCGTCAGCTCTTCTTCGGTAGACATATTTTCTCATGTCTGGAGTTATAACTCTTGTGCCAAGATGTATGGATGACTTAAGATAATCTTCCATTGGGACAAGTGTATCTTTCTTCTCTTCTTGCTCATTTTTAACTTTGCTCTTTAGATTTACGTCTTTAACATCTTCAACAGCACCCTCAAGCTTCTTTGCTTTCTTCATCAAAGCTTCAAGCTTTGCTTTCTTATCTTCCATAGAAATTTCTTCTTTCTTTGCAGGCTTCTCTGCCTTTTCTTCCTTCACAGCTTTAGCTGCCTTTGTTTCTTTTTCTTCAGACTTTTCTTTCTTTGGTGTGGTCATTGTAATTTTGAAATAAACAGCGCAGGGGTTCTCAGAGAATTAACAATTCTCTGTGCCATTCAACTCTTTCGAGTTGAAGGTATCTGGGGTTGTTTCAGCCAGTACCTGCAATTGTAATTTCACTAGATATTGAGGGTTTAAAAAGATTTGCTTGGAGAAAATAAATAGAAATTACTTGCCAGCAGCTGAACTACCGCCACCGTTGCTGCTCGAGCTTGCGGCTGATGTGCCAAGATAATTATTTATACAGGTATTGTAGTTATCTTGGTTGAACAAATGAGATAATCTGCATACAACTCTTACAAATGTTCCTTTGAATGCACCTGCCTGTTTCAACATGCCTGCAACTTCAATACATTCTCCAGATGAACAAACATTGCTGTCACATTCATAGTTGTTTTGACACTTTGCCCAATTTCCATTGCTTTCTTTAACTTTCTGAAGTTCTAATTTACCAGTTATATCGCAGTATGTATTAAATGTTCCAGGATTATTATTGAACAGATTTACCTGTATTCTAAATCCATAAGGAATGCACTTACTATCTAATTCGCATCCAGAACATTCTCCAGGATTACACTTTATTTCTTCAGATGTCCTGCTGGACGTTGTAGGTCCTTGACAATTTTCTATGTCTTGACATTCTTTTATCTGAACTCCAGAGGCAGGGCATATATTAGGGCTGATTACACACATTATTTTAGGAGTACATTTGTTAACCTTAGCAATGTTTATGCTGATTGAATTAGTGTGTCCATCAATACATCCGGTTTGTGCATCACAAAGTAGGAGAAGATAGTCCCCTGCGGCATTTATTATATCTGAATATCTGGTCAAGTCTATATTTACGCTTGTGTCATACTCAAATTTTATTGGATAGTCTGTATTAATCTGCCTTTTGTTGTTTATGTCCTGAGAAACAATATAAAGATTTACACTTGTCGAACCATTTTGATTGTCAGCGCGAACAATTTTTAGCATTACTGACTCATCTGAAAGGTAAGTAGATTTATCTGTGCTCATGAAAAATCCAGGGTATAAACCAGCAATGCAGGCCCCGTTAGAACATCCGTTTGGACAATTATAAATGCCAGCTGTAAACGCGCCAACTTCTGGGCAAGAGTACTCAGTTATTTGATATAAACCACTATTAGGGTCTACTCCTCCAGTGCAACTGTCAGTTTTTGTCGTTATAATGCCATCAGCGACAGATGTAAGAGTTCCTTTTGTGTATATCTCCTTTCCACCATCTGTATCCGTGCAAGACGGAGCTTGAGAAGTATCATTACATCTAACATATGTGTTCTGAGAAGTTGCCCAAACCTGACAGCTACACTTTGAACAGGACCAGGCATTTGGACCTTGTGGAGAAGCAGAACATGAAACTTGAGAAATAGATTCAGTTGTTTCATAAACTGGAGTTACACATGATCCCATGACTTGCTGAGTTTGGCCAAATCTAGAAAAGTCTACTGAACACACCCCAGAGGTTGCCACCGTTTGATATATTGGATTCTTGCATGATGGAGTTACAGTCGTATTTATACAAGCTCCGTCTGAGCATCCGTTTGGACAGGTGTAACTGATGGAACCTCCATAGGTTGATGAATTCAAACAATAATATTCTCCAACAACTGTATCACCAACACAAACATCTTCCTTGGCTCCATTTATACCAAAAGATAAATCGTTTAGAGTAACTTTTCCCTTAGTATAATAGTTCTTTCCACCATCTGAATCTGTACAAGTCGGATTAGAATTAGCAAGATTGACCTTGAACGTGGTTTGGGCAGTTGCTGTTTCTCCAGTACTAGTTGCACAAGCGATGGAAATCTTTTTCGAGCCACTTTCTGAAAATGAGAAAGATTGCTGATGTTTAGTACTAAATGTATTATAAAATAACACGTATTGAGTTGAATCTCCTGAAGCAAACTTGCAAGATGCATTTTTTGAAGTGTAAACTGTTAGAGGTAAATCGACAGGCAATTGGCCAGAGTAAGTGCCTTCACTACCATCTGATGGAGAGACAGATACAATCTTTAATGTGTCTACTGATTGTGGCAGACATGCTCCATCTGAGCATCCGTTTGGACATATGTAAATTAGACTTCGCATAACTCTAGAAGGTGTTTCAGAAGAACATGAAAACTCAATTAAGGAATTTGTATCACCACAATAATCCGAATAATCTTTAGCTGTTGTTTCGTAACCAAATAGGCCATTGGTGGTTCCTTTAATGTAATAGTTTAATCCTCCGTCGGAATCTGTACAAGTCGGATTTGATCCTCCACCACCTGAAGAAGATGTAGAAGATGTAAGTTTAACTCCTAGAACAATGTGGTTGCCAACACCATCATTATTATTTTCAACACAGAAATCGTATCCCGTGACACCAGCCGGGCAGGCGATTTTACGTGAGCCACCATTGCCTGCTGTTTTCCAATAACACTCTAGTGTTAGAACATCGATGGCTGAAGCCGTTTGAGTACCTAATGCTTCCTTAACTATACTCGATTTAAATCTACATTGAGTACATCCAGATTGAGTTCCACAATACAAATCCAAGAAATGAATCTCTGAAGGAGAGCTGCTTGGCATCCAGTCCGAGTTCGAATAATAACATGTTGAACCGTCCCTTGCCTGACAATTTGTGTTTCCAGTAAATACTGAGTTTACAACTGTGATATTAGTTATGGAGGTTGTGCTTAGTCCTATCTTGTTATTTAATAAACTAACATGATTTAGAACTATATTGGATGACCCCGAGGCCATATCAATACCATTGCCACTGCTTTTGACAGTCAAATCTTTTATAAGTACATTTTTTACATTCGAATTTAGTTCTATTCCATAGGAATTCACGTTGGGAGAATTAATGCTGTGCCCTTGACCATCAACGATAATATTATTGACATCATGTAAGAAAATAAGACAACGAGTTTGCCCAACCAAGTCTTGGGTTATTTTATAGTATGTATCAGAAGCAGAATATGTTCCGCAGGCTGAAATCAGAATGGGATTGTTTTCATCAATTACATTTCCAGTAACCTTTGGTTTGAATAAATCAAAAGGCCAAAAGGCGGAGGCAAATACCAATGATAAAATGAGTACGGAAAGGACTAAAGATACAGTTAAAACAAGCCCTAACCCCTTTCTTTGCATGTATTTCATACTTTTAGGATGTTTATAAATATTACTGTGATTTTTTTATTTCAATCAATCTATTTAACTTTGCTTTTCTCCTTCTCGAGCAACCATTTCCAGACAGGTTTTATAATTATCTTTTTACCTTTAATTTTAATTTCTTCTTCCCCGCTATTTGTTAAAATCAGAAGGGTATTACAATTAAATTCATCTGAAGCCTTTAGTAAAGGCCGAATCTCCCTCTCTTTTGTCATAAAATTTTCAAAATCATAGCAAACCTGAATCAATTGTTTAACTTTTTTGCCTTCCTTAACTAAAAAATCAACTTCTTCTTTAGACGAATTATGAAGATATGATGTATCAGATTCCCTTCTTAGCAACTCGAGAAAAACCATGTTCTCTAACAGTCTTCCTTTATCATCTATCTGATTATTTGTCAATATCCCATTATCAATAAAATAAATCTTGGGGAGAGATTGCTCTCTTTTCTTATAAGACAAACTAAACTTATTTAATTTAAATACAAAGAAAGCATCTTCTAAATACTCTAAATATCTGTAAAGCGCGTCCTTGCTGGATTTTATTTGTTGGGATTTAAGATAATGATAAAACTTGTTTATTGAGAATTCTTTTGCAGAAAGAAGAGCCTTGATTAGGTTCTTTAAAAGAAGAGAATTTCTGATTTTTCTTCTTTCCAAAACATCCTTGAATATTGCAGTGTCAAAAATATCTTTTAATATCTTCTCTCTTTCTCCTACAAATAAAACTGACTCTGGATAACCACCAAATTGAAGATACTCTTGAAAGTAGTTTAACAATTGAGATTTCTCACTAGTGGAATATGCTTTTTCGAGTTCAAATTTTTTGAAAGAAAGAAATTCTTTAAATGATAGAGGTAAAATGATATATGAAAGATTTCTTCCCCTCATGCTTGTGGCAACCTCTTTACTTAAAAGTTTTGATGAAGACCCAGATATAAACACTTTTATCCCATCATCCAAACAACTCCTCACAAAAGATTCCCATCCACTAACATTCTGAATTTCATCTAGAAAAAGCCAGATTTTTTTTTCTGAATTTTGAGGAAATAACTCATGATAAGCCCTTAGCATGAGAACTAAATCTGACGAACTTAATGCCCCAAAATCTGGTCTCTCAAAGTTAATGTATATTGTTTTATCCTTTCCGTACTTTTCAGCTACCTGTTTGGCAATATTAAATAATTCATAC
>JBAXMY010000024.1:0-11647 GCA_037134055.1 archaeon | reverse complement strand
GGAGTTGGGAAGGTAATGCAGTAAATATGCCCTGGATAACGTAAAGAGAAATAAAGTTAACGTTCAGGTTGTGCAGGGAGATGTTCGCCGTGTTTTGCCCGGAATAAAAGAAAAGTTTGATAGAATTGTGATGGCTCGTCCGAATCTCAAGGATTCTTTCCTCGATGTGTCCTTGCCTAAAGCTAAGAAGAATGCTATCGTGCACTACTATGGATTTTATGAAGCGGAGAAAGTTCAGGAATTGAAGGAATTGATAGTTGATTCGGCTAGAAAGGCCAAAAAAAAGATAAAAATTTTGGGGATGAAGAAAGCGGGCGATATCGGAGTTAGAAAGTATAGATATAGAGTAGACTTCAGAGTTTTGAATTAATAGTTGTTAGGTGTCTAATTAGATTGAGTTGTTGCGGGAGATAGCAATGTGCTTTTGATACTGTTTGATGTTTCATATTTCATCGGATTGCGGTTTTCTTTTTTAGATTCCTGAGATATTGCCCTAAATCCTCTTTCCAAATCTTCCAATATATCCATTGGCGATTCTAAACCTAGAGATATTCTAAAGAAACTCTGGGTGACTCCAATCTTAATTTTTTCTTCAACGGAAAGAGAGGCATGACTCATGGTAAATGGATATGCTATGAGTGTTTCGGGGCTTGCGAGGCTTTCTCCATAGATGATGTTACCTCTTTCTTGAATTACTTCTATGAATGTTTTTATTCTATCCAGATTGGTTTCTTTTAACTCAAATGAGACAACCGAACCAAATCCATTTTTTATTTGAGATTTTGCAAGAGAATGATGAGGGTCAGTTTTCAAACCGGGATAGAGGGTTCTTTTCACTTGGTTGTTATTTGAGAGATATTTTGATATAACGTATGCATTATTGCTCGTTTCTTTCCATCGAATGTTTAAGGTTTTAATTCCCTGAATTATTCTGTAGCATTCATCGGGAGAAAGTACTGCCCCGATTGTTTTTTGAAGGAACTGTAATTTTTCATGGAGTGCTAAATTTTTAGTAATTATTGCTCCACCAAGAACATCATTGTGTCCCGACATGTATTTACTAAGGGAATGAATTATTGTTTCAGCTCCATAGTCAAAAGCCAGGGTTGCGCAGGGAGGAGTGAAGGTCATATCGGCAACGAATGGGATTGATGTTTCTTCTGAAATTTTTTTAATCAATCTAAGGTCTATAACCTTTAGAGAGGGATTGGACAGTGGTTCAATAAAGAAATATTTAGTGTTTGATCTTACCTTGCTTAAAATTTCATTTCTACTTTCAAAGGAAGAAGTGGAGAATACAATATTGAACTTTTTTAGGAAATTTAATAGTCTTTGCGTTCCACCATAGACTTCTTCTGGAATAATTATATGATCTCCAGGATTTAGGGTTAGAAAAAACATTGTTTCGGCTCCAAGACCTGAACTGAACACGGTTGCATAACCCTTTCCTTCGATGGAGGCGAGCTTATTTTCCAATATCTTTCTTGTGGGATTATTTCCTCGAGCGTATTGAAATTCTGCCTTTTTTCCAAACTCCTGTCGGTAGGTTTTAGATCTTACCAATGTGGGGGCTACTGCACCAGTTAGAGGATCTGGTGATTCTCCTCCGTGGATAAATTGGGTTTCTATTTTTCTTTTCATCCCATTTATTAATTTTTTAGGTTTATAATATCTGTTGATAGAATTATTCCTAAAGGAATAACCTTATTATTTAATATTCTGATTGGACTGGATATTGAAGGGCGTCTAATAAATTGGAACTCTAAACTTATTCAATTAATCTGGTGAGATCGTAGTGATCATCCTTTCTTTCCGGACCAAGTTTTTCAGGGTTTTCAACTAATTCAATTTTTGGTATTTCATTGTAAATGTGTCTCGCTTCCTGTTCTAGAACTTGTTCATTTGACTTGCCCAGAAGTCCCTTCCTTGTGCCTGGTAGGCATACTTTGTAAACTGGAGTTCTTTGATTTTCCATTTTATTTTATCTATCTTTATAACTTAAGGTTTGCTTTTAAGGATGTTGGTGCTTCTCCACCATGCCAGGTGAATCTTGGCCTGATTCTGACGGGATAGATTCTTTCCGAGTTATCATCCAGGAGAATTGCCGAACCTTTGAGCGATGGAAGATCGTTCATGTTTTTTTGGATACTACCGAGAACGTAGGTTTGCATTATTTCATTCAATGCATCTATATCTGCCTTTGCGGTGAGACGATGGGCAATGACAATATCCGATTGAGTCATAACGTCCTTGTGGATTTGTCCAGGTTGTTGCGTTGCTAGAACCAGGGAAATACCTGGTTGTCTTCCTTCTCTGAGAAGTTGAATAAGTGCATCAGAGGCAGGAGTCTTTCCTTCCTTTACTAGGAATTCGTGTGCTTCATCTACAAATATCCAGACTAGTGGATCTTGATCTTTTGCCTTATAGGATAGATAGTCCTGTCCGTGTTGGATTGCATTCATTTCTTCTTTTTTCCTTGAATCCATACGAGAATTGAAAATCTTTCTGCAAATTAGGCTAATTACCAGAGCTCGGACGTTGTATGCACCAACTGAACTGTATACTGAAGTGTCCAACACAGTGGTTGTTCCGGCATTGACCAGATCTGAGACTTCAATCCCTTTATCATCCTTTGAAAATATTCCCCAGGTATCTGCCGCTCCAAACATGGAGGAAGCTACTTCCTTTGTTTCCTTGCTTGCTCTCTCATCCGTTTCCATTAGGGTTTGAATGTCATTTAGAGAAAAATCTTTTTTGTTTTCCTTTAGCTTGCTTACGATTCTTTGAATCAAAACTCCTGGAAGACTTGTTATATCTAAATTGAATATGGTAATCCAGTCTTCCGAATCAAGTTCGGATGCTTTGAGCGCAAAGGTGGCATCGAATGGAATATTTTTCTTTCTGTATTCTTCTACCTTGCCGAAAGGAACGAATACTTTTATTGGAAGGTTTTTTGTTTCAAGATTCCAGTCTTTTAGTAGGCCAATATCTTTTTCATTTTTGTATTTCATTGTCCAGAATATGCCCATGGTATCAAAGATGAGTGACGCAACGTTCTTCGCATTTTCAGCGGGAAGATTTGCGAGTTCTTCTGCGATGACTCCGAGTGAATAACTATTGTGTACTATTATATTATTTGCTACAAAGTTATGATTATTAGGAACGGAAATGTCATATACTGTAAATTCTCCTTCTAAAATTTCCATAGATATTATTTCATCCCAGAAAATGTCTGATTGGGCAAGAAGCATTAATGGATTACTTTGCTCTACTTTAGCTATTTGCATTAAGGTATGTCTTGAAGGAGAATAGTGAATCCTTTCTCGCATTGCTTTTGGATGTTTATAACCTAATTGCCTTCCTACCTCAGCCCAATTTCGAGGTTTGTAAATTTCCCATACTTCTTTTGGAACTGTATCAACATTTGGGTTCTTCTTTCTTTGGAGGATTTCTTGACGAGCAAGAGGCGTTCTATCTTCCTTCTTACCAAAGAATCCGATTTCATTAATAAACTTTAAAGAGCTTTCTTCGTTTAGCACTAATTCAAATGCTTTAAACTCTTTTTCATTTAACTTAATTATCTTATTTCTTAATTTAGATAAAATCCCAAATCTTACTAATAAACTTTGTATTTGTCTGATCATTATTTCAGAAGAACAGGCATAAGAAATTTCCCAATAATTTCCTGAATTGTATATGCTTCCGTCGCAACTGAAAAGACGATTTAAGAAAATGGAAAGATTTTCTTTTTTTAATTGCATTATGCTTTTTGAGAGTGTTTTTTGAGTTGCTAACTTATTAAAAATTCCCTCTCTTTCTATTAATTCACGTATGCTTCTCTTTTTGTAGACATTTTTATTCTCTTTGGTGAATTGTCCCCGTTCGTTTCTTTTTTCATTTCCCGAGAGGACAATATTTCTCCAACTCGGAGAGGATATTCTATAATGATTTTCCTGCTCTTTTATCAATTCTAATGAATTATCAAATGCTTTAAGGGACTCTCTAAAATCATTTACTATCTTTTCGTCTGCATTAGAAAAGAGAACTATGCTTTTTGTATGGCCTTCTGCAATTAAATATGCTAATAACTTTATCTCATCTAATGGCATTTCTTTATCTCCGAATGAATTTAGCGTTCTAGGTGTAGCTATTCTGCTTCCAATTCCAAGCTTTTGAGTTTCTTCCCAGCCCTTAATTGTTAAAAGAGGATGTTCAGGGGTTAGTTTTATCTCTTTTCCACTTCTTAGTCTTAATTTAATCAGCTTCTCAACCTTCCTGGAAAAGAAGTCTGACTTTTCAGTTTGTTCAATCTTTAATTTTTCATTCAAAGAAAGTATTTTATCTTTGTTATTAGCGAGGCATTTTATTGGTATTTCGAGTCCGTTATCTAAAGTTATGAGTGTATCTTCATGAAGGCACTTCCCACTTCCCCTTTTTCCAGCCACAAGGACGACGTGGCTTCTCGCTATGTCCATCCAGAGTTTGTTGGACAGGGATGTGTAGTTTCCCATTTTTACATAACTTTTTCCAAGATATATGAGCCCACGGTCACCGAATTGTGCTTTGTCTGCTGCGTCTCTACCAATTATCAGATTGTATACCATCTTTTTACGAGAATAAAGAGTTAGGAGATTTATTAAATGTTGTTGTAGTTAGGCTAGAATGTTTAGTTGACATTGTGGGAACATTTAATTAGTTTACCTGCCATGTTTGAGTATGGCTATTTCACCGATGTGCGATGTGTGCAAGAAGGAATTGAATGAACCTGGAGCTCTTTTGTTTAGTCCTCCTGACGGAAATAGTGTAAAAAAGTTTCATCTTTGCAAAGAGTGTTATAGCAGAATAGTAAAAATAATTTCATAAGGTTTTTAAAGCAGGATTATTACAACCAGTCATGCCCGAACATAAAAAAGAGGAAATTAGTGTGCATTCACATCATACTTCTGGAAAGAAATCTGTTCTTTCTTCTGTGCGTTCAAATCCTTGGATACTTGTTTCCATTGTTCTTGCAATCGTTGTGGTCGTTTCTCTATTTAGTGGACTGGGCATAAATTCAGGTGGTGTTTCTTCAAAGGTTGCCGGAGAAAATCTTGTTAAGTTTATAAATTCTCAAGGGCAGGGGACGGCCAGCGTTGTTTCATCTGTAAAGCAGGGTGAATTGTACAAGGTTACCGTTAGTTTTAATGGACAGGAGATTCCAGTTTTCGTTACTCTTGATGGGATCTATTTAATAACTAATCCAGTTGCTTTGGATGGCGCAACTGATACTACTGCTGGAGCTGGAGATACGACTGGAACAACTAAGATTGATCCTTCTAAAATTCCAATTGCTGCAGATACGCCAGTTACTGGAAGTGCAACTGCCAAGGTAACCATTGTTGAATTTTCTGACTTTTCTTGCCCATTCTGTGTAGCAGCTTCTGGCGATGATCAGGGCATGATTGATTATATGAAATCTAGAAGTCCAAGTTGGGAACCTATTGTTACAAATGTTATAAAAGATTATGTACAGACTGGAAAGGTTAGATTTGTTTCATTCTATTCCATGGGACATACCGGAGGACATCCAGCACAGTCAGTTGCATGGTGCTTGAATGATCAAAGTTCAGCATTATATTGGAAGTTCTATGCTAAGGCATATGAATCATATGATTCGCAGAAGCAGACTGCACAGGATGTTGAGGATTTGGTGAAGATGACTGCTCTTGCAAAGACAGTTGGAGCCGATGCAACCAAGTTGAAGACATGCCTTGACAGTAAGAAATATGATTCAAGATTCGATACTGAACAGGCACTAGGACAGTCACTCGGAGTGCAGGGAACACCAGCATTCTTCGTAAATGGACAATTGGTAAGTGGAGCAGTTCCATACTCTCAAGTTAAAGCGATTATTGATGCCGAATTGGCCAAGTAATAAAATG
This sequence comes from archaeon, assembly GCA_037134055.1. Classification (GTDB taxonomy): domain Archaea; phylum Nanobdellota; class Nanobdellia; order Pacearchaeales; family GW2011-AR1; genus JBAXMY01. The sequence goes on along the minus strand of JBAXMY010000024.1, from coordinate 5,726 downwards.
AAACTAGCAGAATTAAAATCAGGGCAGGGGAAGGTTGACATTGACTTGGAAGTTAAGAGTAAGGGTGAAGTGCGTTCTTTCAATAAGTATGGCAGAGATTTGAAGGTTGCAAATGCCAATGTTTCTGATGGAGAGAGTGAGATTAAATTTACTCTTTGGAATGATGATATTGATAAGATAAATGTTGGAGATAAATTTAAGCTTGTTAATGGATATGTCTCAGAGTTCAATGGTGAACGTCAGCTTTCAACTGGGAAGTTCGGTAAGATTGAAGTGGCTGGAAAGGAATCAGCGGCCGATGCGGAACCAAATGCAGAGCCAAAGGCAAAGAAAGTCAAGAAGTCCGATATTCCTGAAACGGAATTTTAATTCAATTACATAACTTATTTATAGGTATAATCCTTATAATATTTAATAAACAAAGATGGTAGTAAAAAAAAGTGTGACAAAACATGAATTGCCTAAATTGGCTTATGCATTCAATGCTCTTGAACCCTGGATTGATGCAAAGACCATGGAAATACATTACACTAAGCATCATCAGACATACGTGGATAAATTGAATGCTGCGCTTGACAAGCATCCCGAACTTTTTGGTAAAAAAGTCGAAGAATTGTTGAAGAATGTTAATTCTATTCCAGAAGATATTCGTCAGGCAGTAAAGAATCATGGTGGTGGACATGCAAATCATTCTCTTTTCTGGCAACTTTTGTCTTCCGTCAAGACAGAAGCCTCTGAAGCATTGCAGTCTGCAGTTGTAAAGAAATTTGGTTCTCTGGACGTATTCAAGCAACAGTTTGCTGATGCTGCAGTAAACAGATTTGGAAGTGGATGGGCTTGGCTTGTCCTGGATAAAGGAAATCTCGAGATTTATAGCACTGCAAATCAAGATTCTCCTTTGATGGAAGGCAAAACGCCCCTGCTTGCATTGGATGTCTGGGAACATGCATACTATGTCAAATATATGAATAGGAGAGCAGACTATATCTCTGCATTTTGGAATATTGTTGACTGGAATAAAGTTTCAGAATTGTATTCAAATACAATGAAAAAGTAAAAAATGAAAGATCACAATTATTTTATGAAGGAAGCTTTGAAGGAAGCTCAGAAAGGCTTGAAGGAAGGTGGAATTCCCATTGGTTCTGTTCTTGTTTGCGGTGGAAAAATAATTGGTCGTGGGCACAACAGACGAGTGCAGAAAGGTTCTTCTGTTTTGCATGCGGAGATGGATTGTCTTGAGAACGCTGGAAGGCTTACGGAAAAGGTGTATAAGAAATGTACAATCTATTCAACGCTATCGCCCTGTGACATGTGCACTGGTGCTATTTTATTATATAAAATAAAGAAAGTTGTAATTGGTGAAAATAAAACCTTCAAAGGTCCGGAAAGTTATTCAAAGAAGAGGGGAAATAAAATTATTAATCTGGATTCAAGGGCGTGCAAGGATATTATGGCTAATTTTATCAAAGCAAAGCCTCAGCTTTGGAATGAAGATATAGGTGTTTGATAATGAGATATAATGAAGAGCGTGAGATAATTGAAGACAGAGAGTTAATGAGCCAAATTGTTGCTAGCGAGAGAAATATCAAGAAAGGAAAGATAAAGGAATTTGTTTACTAACGAAATTTAAGAAATTGATTATTTATTCAGTTTATACGCGCCAATAGCAAAATTGTCTATTTTTTTGTCGTCCCAAAACTTTTCTGTTTCTTTATATGTCTTTTTTATTTCTGGATAAAGATAAATACTTGCTTTTGGCCAATATCTCTTTAATGTTGGAGAAGAAGTCAGCAAAAATGCTGCAACTTCTGCAATTGACCACTCAGTTTTGCTTTCACTTCCAGGACTAGATTTAGTTAGTCCTATTTTTTTTATTCTTTTCCAATAGAAAATATGAAAAAGTTCGTGAGTTATCACCATTAGAGTATCGTCCTCATTTATTCCTCCACCTATCCCTAAGATTATTTGGTTTTTCCCATAATATCCGTTAGAGGTTTTTGTGTCAATTTTACAAAGAGTTTTATCAGTATCAATTTTTAATCCGGTTATTTTACTTATTTCTATTAATATCCTCTTTTCATATTTATCCCATAATTTTTTTATTTTGATTAAGTCCATGGTGTTTTTTTTGGAATTAATTTTAAATTTCATATATCTCAAAGCTTTCAAATACTTTTAACTCTTTCTAGTATTAGTTATCTCTTCAGGAATTCAATCTCATCATCATTCAATTTCAATTGTTTCTGAACTGCAGGTTTTAGTGCAATACGTCTGATGAGTTCGAAATCTCGCATTGCTCTCTTGACGGAGCAATGGACGGATGTTGCGTATTTCTGGGCGATGGTTTTCTTTTTTGCCTGCTTTTGATTATTCAGCCAAATTTTAAGGATACGTTTTGGTGGTTCATATTTTGTGAATCCGGTGCTTGCCTTTAGCTTTGCGAATGAGATTCCTGCACTTTGGAATGCGTTCTGATAGATAAGGAATCTCCAGGACTGCTGGCGGTAAATGCGTCCTCGGAAGACGTCGGCCTGCCCGAGAGCATAGTATGCCTTTGCGAGTGATTCATTCTTGTACTCCTTTGGTATGTTCTCTTCTATCCAGAGGAATATCTCGTCCAGGGACATTTTAGTGCTGTCAAATAAATCGAGGAAAGAATTTCTTTCTTTGAATAATTTTTTAAGAATGTTAAAAATACTTTCTTCAATCTCTCTTTTATCGTTTGGATCGACAAGGATATCTTCTCCTTGAGAGTAGGATTGGAGATCATTGAGGGCGGCACGCATGTCTCCCTGTGATTTTATGGCAATCCTTCTGATATCGTCCTGACTGAGCTTAAGATTTTCATATATGGCAATTCTTTTTAGAAACATGGTAATGGTTTCAATATCAAGAGCACGCATTTCAATTAGCTTAGATGCCTGACGGACTGGAGCAAGTTTACTTTGCCAGACATCATTGCAGGTCATTATAATTGGATATTTTGATGTGGAAATAATGCGTACCAGCTCTGGAATTCCACCGATGTCGCTGCCGGTGACTCCATCAACTTCATCCATGATAAGAATTTTACCTTTTTTGAATAGACTTTGCTGTTCGGAAGCGGGTTTGAGTATGCTTTCCAATTTCTCTCTGTTCCTGAGGTCCGAGGCATTCAACTCCAGGATGTCAAAATTGTTTTCCTTGGCTACGGCAATGGCAAGACTGGTTTTTCCAGTTCCTGCTGGACCATGGAGAATGCAAGCCTTTTTCTTTGGATAACTTTCTAGGAATATCTTTGCATCCTGGACTGCTCTTTCCTGTCCGACGAATTCAAAATATTTCTTTGCTCTATACTTTTCCGATAGATTTGTGTTTCTCATTTTTATCCTATTCTATGGTGAACCTGCCGTTTGACCAAACCAATTTTTTATTCTCTGGAATTACTTCAGATATAACATATTTTCCACTCGTCCAGATTGTGTCACCCGTTTTGTGATGAGTTGCTTTTATTATATTTACAAGGGCTATGGGTTTGGAGAGCATTTCATCTCCCTGCGTTTCATGAAGAGGAATCGGATTATTCAAATCAAAGATTCTCTGTCCTGATTTTAGAAATGTGTATATGCTACCAGATTCAAGGGTTTCGGGAAGACATTCGTCCGGAGTTCTACTTGGGGACTTATATGATCTAAGTGCAAGAAGTTTACAATAGTGTGTTTCAAGGGACATGTTACTTTCCTTGGCCTGCTAGAACAAAAGAGGCCAGAAGAGCTTGAAGCTGGACGAATTCATCACTGCCTTCAATCATCCTGAATTCGGCTTCTCCAGTTTTTTCAGTTAGCTTTACCTTTATTTCTGGTTCTATGTTAAGAGTCCAGATTTCTTTCTGTATGGCTTTAATTATATCTGTGCCAGAAACGCTTTCTTTTAACATTACGTCTAGGAGCTTTTCTCGAGCGTTTATGAAATCTCCCGCGATTGCATAGTCTAGGACAATTTTAACATCCTTTGGCTTTGAAGAGGCAGAAATCATATTTATCATCTCAGTATTAATATCTGGAGATACGGATGCGGTGGCTTGGATTAGGTTGATTGCGCGCCTGCAATCTCCCTCACTTGCTTCATAGATTGCCTGATAGGCATCTTCCGCGATTTTCAATTTTTCCTTTTCAGATATTTGTTTAATTACTTCAGATATATCTTTCTTTTCCAAGAGTTTGAATCTAAAGACGACGCAACGAGATTGAATTGGATCAATTATCTTGCTTGAGTAGTTGCATGAAAGAATGAATCGACAGGTGCCACTGTAGTTTTCCATAGTTCTACGAAGGGCTTGTTGGGCTTCCTTTGTCAGTGCGTCTGCTTCATCAAGAAATATTACTTTAAACGGTACATTTTCAAGGGCTTTCGTTCTAGCAAAATCTTTTACCTTTAGTCTTATTACATCGATTCCACGTTCATCGGAAGCATTTAATTCTAGGTAGTTTTCTTTCCAGGCAGGTCCAAATAGTTCTTTTACCGTAATCAATGCAAGTGTTGATTTGCCCGTTCCTGCAGGTCCGGCGAACATGAAATGGGGGATGTTTAATGCTTGCACTAGAGATTTGACACGCTTGATAATCTCATGCTGTCCTACCACCTCTTCAAATTTTGCTGGTCTGTATTTCTCAGTCCAGATATCATTCTGACTCATACTTGCCTCTATCAATTTGTTTTTATAAAGATTGTTGTTCTTGACAATCTTCATTAGTTCCTGGATAAGGGTAAATAATATTCTATTGTTTTATGCAAAGAAATATGGTCGATAATTATTAAATATTAATAAATATGATTAAATAAAAATTAAACTATGATTAGGATGTTCTACGTAGTTTTCTCTTGTGCTTTTCCTTTCTTAGGCGCTTTCGCTGCCATTTCCATCTCATTTGACCTTTCTTCTTCCATCGTCTTGATGATCTCTTCATGCTTTTCATAGATAAAATTGGTTTATAAAGCTTATTGAGGCTAGATGATTCTCAATTTTATCTTAATTAGAGGTATTTTTTGTATTTGATGAGTATGTTTTGTCGCAAAAAACTTTAAATACTATCGTTAAGTTAATAAAACATGAATAAAAAGGGGCAGGTTACAATCTTTGTTATTGTTGCTGTGATTATTGTAGTTCTTGCCGTTGGTGGATATTACTTCCGAGATTCTCTTTTTGCATCATCTTCTAATCCGGCAACGGTTGGCGCAGAAAATTATGTTAAGACATGTTTGAAGAATGCCACCCAAGAAGCAGTTTTTGCTATTGGTCAACAGGGAGGATATTTTGATACTCCTGCAGGTGCCAATAACTTCTCTGTTTTGGCTAGCCCATATTATATGATTGGCTCTGAAAATTTGGTTCCGAAGAAAGAAGTTGTTGAATCTGAACTTTCTAAGTATGTTAAGTTCTCTTTGGATAGATGTTTGGGTGATTTTTCATCATTGAAGCAGACCGGCATTTCTGTTAAGGCTGGAGTTAGCAAAGTTACTACAACCCTCTTCAATGATAGAGTGGATTTTGCTTTGAATTTACCAATTACCGTTTCCCAGGGTGATAAGTCCTTTGTCTTGTCTAACTTTAAGTCTGAGGTTGCTCCAGTTAGAATACCTATAATATTAGCTGCCTCTAGTGAGATAGTCGCTTCAGAGTTGAAGAATACTAAATCTATATGTTCTAATTGTATAGATTCAATCGCCGAAAAGTATAAATTGAATGT
>JBAXMY010000023.1:0-12371 GCA_037134055.1 archaeon | reverse complement strand
TAACAGACAAAACAGGTTATTCCTATCCTAGGCAAGTAGTCAAAGGACATATAGTTCATTGGCTTCAAAGCAAAATGTCTCCCGAAAGATGGGCAGATTGGTTTTTTGATGAAAAGGAATGCGAATTAGAAAAGAAAGTCAAACCAAACGGTTAGTCTTCTTTCTTCTTCGATCCAATTACCTTCAAATGTAATTCGTGCATTCTCTTCAGGAACGCAGCACGATCTTCCATTTTAATTATATCACTTCTTCCCTGAACCATTAAATTAAGACCAAATGGGGAAATAATGGGAGTACGAATCACTTTGAATTTGACTTCTTTGCCTTCAAGCCATCGCAGAACCCTTTCCGCATTCTTTATATCCATCAAATCCTCCAGAACCTCACGTCTAGCTTCCTGAAGTATGGGGAACTCATTACTTATCTTTTTTACGGCAGTAAATAAAAATTCTGAATGCACTTGTTGCTTTCCAACACTCTTTTCTCTACCCTTATAATTACGAAGTATCATAAGCGAACGAGAAGCACAATGTCTGAACCTTCTTCTTAGAATATCAGTCCTTTCAATAGCCTCTTTCATAATCTCCCGTAGATTCTTCGATGTTACAAACGCAAGAATCTTCTTTTCATCCAGGCTTTCCCCAGAAATAAAGAATCCATGATCATTTATCCCCATTTCCACGTCTCTCGATTTAGCACGAGCAGCGGCAAAGGCATATGCCCTTGCCAATGCATCATTAACCCGTCGTCCGTACATGCTATGAAATACAAGAAACTCTTTTTCTTCTTTAAACTTTTCAATAAGAAGAGTATTCGAATCGGGAATCTCCGCGAATCCGTCCTGTTCCTTGAAATATTCATAAATATTTTCAGCAATGTACTCTTGGCAGTAAATATGTTCTCTGATGAATGCAATACACTTTTCGCGATTACCTATTTTTTCTTTCACAAGCTTGCGAAAACGCCCAACATCGCAAGCAAGGTCAAAATTAAGAGGCAACATTTCCGAAAACCAACTAGGAATAGTAGGATTCCTGGACACATTTGCACGAACAAACGCCTTCATTCCTCTAGAAAACAAATATTGATACTTATGTCCTCCAAGAACAAATATATCTCCTCGTTTCATTCTCTCAAGGAATCCTTCATCGATCTTTCCGACGCTCAATCCTCTGCCTTCTCCCGCCCCGACAACGACCGAAATGAACCCCTCAGCAGGAATTGTACCAATGTTCGTCATGTACATAACACGAGCAAGCTTTCCTTTCTTTCCAATTTCATTTGTTTCCGTATTGTACCATATTTTAGCATAAACATGTCTGTGTTCAAGTGCATAATCTCCCGCAAGGTAACTCACAACAGATAAAAATTCCTCTTTTGATAATTTTTCATAACAATAACTTCTTCTAATTGTTTCAAGCATTTTATCGGCATTCCAAATTCGAGTGATTGCCATTCCAAATATCTGTTGTGCCAATACATCCAGAGCATTTTTAGGAATTTCAGCAGAATCAATCTTCTTTTCAACCATTGCTTTCATTAATACTCCGCACTCAACCAAATCATCCCTATCTAAAACGATAAATCTTCCCCTTGGGTTCTCATGGAGCTTGTGCCCTGCTCTTCCAATCCTCTGCAGTGCCCTGGAAACAGACTTGGGAGACTTAATCATAATCACCAGGTCGATACTTCCTATGTCTATTCCCAGTTCTAAGCTTGTACTAGACACAACAACCTTCAATTCTCCCTTCCTAAGGCGATCTTCAATATCAAATCGGGTTTCCTTACTCATACTGCTATGGTGTGCACCTATCAATCCTTCATACTTTCCTGGAAAATGAAGATCAAGGTGGTGGATTATCCTTTCAGTGGCATTCCTCGTGTTGGTAAAAATAAGAGTGGTTCGGTTATTTTCAATGAGTTTATCCAATAAATCATAAAGTTTTTTCTGATTCTCTGCATTTTCTGCTTCAAGTATGTTCTCCCCCGGAAAGTCAAGGTCAATCTCAATCTTCTTAAGTAATTTGACCTCTGCAATCAGACAATCTCGTCCTTTACCAACTAAAAATCTGGCAATTTCATCAAGTGGGGAGATTGTAGCACTCAATCCAATGCGAACCGGGTCAATTAGACTCACATCGCATAACCTTTCCAGGGTCAAAGTTAGGTAAACTCCTCTCTTATTGGTCAAAGCGTGAATTTCATCCACAACAATAAACTCCAAAGCCCTTAAATTATCAACAAACTTCTCCGTAGTCAGCACAATTGCCAAGGTTTCAGGTGTACTAACAAAAATATGCGGAGCTTTCTTTGCCATTTTAGCTCTTTCATAAGGTGTCGTATCTCCCGTTCGAAGCCCAACACGAATATCTTGCATCTTTAATCCCTTCTTGTCAGCCAATGCTTTTATTTCAGCAAGAGGGCTCAACAAATTTATTGAAATGTCATTACTCAGTGCCTTCAAAGGACTTATGTAAACGGCATATATCTTCTCTTCAAGCTCATTTTTCAAAGAAAGTTCAACAAGATAGTTAATTATGCCCAAAAACGCAGTAAGTGTCTTAGTTCCCCCGGTCGGAGCAGAAACAAGTATATTCTTCCTCCCATAAATATTCTTTACACCATAAAGCTGAGTCTTTGAAAAGTCCTGAAACTTAGAAAAGAACCACTCGCTAACCGAACGATTCAATATCCCCTTCACTTCCTCTGCGCTATCTGCATTGATATATTTTATTTCTGCCATTTTATTTGACTTTAATTCAATAATGAAAAATAAGTAATTCCTATTCTTTATTTACCTTTATAAAACTAATGAATGACAACTAACTTTCAGGATTTGTTCTTATCTTTATCCTTTCCCTTGCATCCTTAAAATTAATGTCCTCAGCAAGAACACGAGCGTACTCTACCCGTGCTTCCTCCACCTTTCCAAGAGCCTCCTGGGCTCTAGCAAGAGCATATCTTGCCCGAACTCTTTCATCTTTTCTTTCATCCCTATCTCCTACTCGTCTAAGAACACCTTCAGCAATAAATGCTGCCGCTTCCTCAAGGTTAACCTCCAGGAAACAATCGGTCTTTAGAAGCATAGATTCAAGGATTTCATTCTCAGACTGAAATTTTCTCTGCAGGTGAGGTATCGCCTCAATAAACATATTCTTGGCTTCTGTTTCTTTTCCTTCAATCTTTTTCTCAATCGTTCCAAGTTCATAGAGGCTCCTTCCCAACGATAAAGCATCTTCACTTCTTCCGGTTGTTCCAGCCAGCCATCTATAGCTTTCTACGGCATATTCCGTTCTCTTCAGATTTACTGCTCCTCTTTCATTATCTTCCAGGATAGATAGTTCTCGGTCCATGCCCTTAAGCTCTATTTCTATCCTCAATCTGTGCAAGTCAGAACTATTGCTTCTTTTTTTGAGTGCCTGGTTTAGAACTTCTACTGCTTTGATATAATTTCCTGCTCCGCAATGTATCTTTGCCAACTCACTTGCAGCGTTTTCTAATGCGGCCTCATTACCTTCGCTAATCTTTTTCTCAAGCTCAGTTATCCTTGCTTTATGTTGCTCTTCGGGATTGTGAAGGGCCTCGCTTTCTTTAGTAACTATCTTTCCCCCGGTCGTTCCTTCTGCAAAAGACATGCTAGCATGGTTTGCTGCAGTATCTTTAACGAGCTTGCTTTCTTCTTCAGTTAAATCGTCTCTTTTCATGTACTTTCCAAGAACTTCCCAAGCAGCAACGTGATCTTTAAGAGATTCAAGTACAGAACCTCTAACGAAGTCCAGCTCTCTTTTTCTTTCAGGATCAGCAAATACGACCTTACTTCTCTTAGAAATGTATTCCAATGCTTCCCTAGCCAGAGGGTACCATTGTGCTCTCTGTGCTGCCAATGCTAAATCATATGCAGAGTTCAAATCCAGATGATTTTTTCCAAGAGATTCTAGACTGCGTTCTAGTACTTTCTTAGGATCTCCAGCAAACATCTTACCCAGCCTACCCCTAATGGTAATATCTACCAGATTTGGAGTTTCTCTAGAATGGTCTCTAACGCTTATAAGATAAGATTTAAGAATTTCAGCACTGACAGGTTGTCCTGGCTGTTCAATCAGTTTTTCTCTGTACGTTGAAGGCCTTTCTACCATGTTTCCTACCTCCGTAGGGTTATTCAACAGCCCATCAATTATATAAATCTTCCTAAAACCGAATAACTTTTATACCCTCCATACTCTAATATTCCATGCCAAAGATATCACAACAAAAAAGGGACAAAATTGCAGAACAAATTCTTCTTCATCTATTCTCCCATGCCCCACAATCCAAGTTTACTTCCGACGTGGCTCAGGAAATTGCTAGAGATGAAGAATTTACAAAACAATTAATGATTGAATTGAAAAGAAAGAATCTTGTTATTGAAGTAAATAAGAATGAAAAAGGAATCCAATTCCTCAGAAGGCAACGTTGGCGTCTTTCCAATGGTGCCCATGAGATATATTCACGATATCAGTCCATAAAACAACCCCTCTTCAAGCCATTTGATGAATTATAATCACCCGTACTTTTTGTTTTTAGTGCCTTTTTTCGAAGGTAAATATTTATAGACTATCTTTCTTCGTCTAAAATCATCAAGCATCTCCTGTCTAGTCTCTTCAAGATTTGCTTCGAGTTGATCTATTTCAAAATCAAATCCCGGATCGGGCACAAATCCTGCCAGAATCGCAAGTTTACCGATGGCAACTATTTGATTTCCCAAAGCGTATGCCCTTAGATTATAATCTCCTCTTTTTATGAGTTTAGCTTTTAGTTTTTCATCGAGTTTTTCAAGTTCATCGGAAAGTCTTTCGTGTACTTTCTGGGCAATATCTTCCAAATCATCAGATCCTGTCCAAACCATCTTTTTTATTACTCCATTATAAAAATCATTCAAGTTAATAAACCATATTATTTCAAAATCCACGCATTACAACAATATTTATAATCTAAATATCATCAAACAATCCATGGAATCCAAAGATCCAATAAAAGAAGCGTTTTCTAAGGTAAAACAAGATATAGAACTACTTCGTGACCAGTTACTCAATCAACATAAAGAAAACATGGAAATTAAACGAACACTTAAAGAGATTCAGACACATATCAAAGAAATTAAGACATTCCAACAGATCAATCCAACAGTCGAAAACACTCCAACAGATAATTTGCCTTTATACGCCCCCAAACCCTCAAATTTGGCAAGTTCCATCGGAAACAGGGGGGTTCCGACAGACAGACAGACAAACCAACAGACAGACCGACAGATAAAAATAGAGGAAAAATCGGGTATTTCAAAGGTTTCCGACATACTAGATTCCCTTGAAAACATCAAGGGAGAAGTTCGCTTTAAATTTAAGCACCTTACAACTCAAGAAATGCAAGTATTTTCAATGTTATATTCACTAGAAGATCAGGGTATGATCGTGGACTATTCTCTGCTAGCCGAAAAACTTAGTCTTTCGGAAGGTTCAATCAGAGATTATATCATGAAACTCCTTGATAAAGGGATTCCTATCCTAAAAACGAAGGAAAACAACAAGAAAGTTGCCCTTTCCGTGGATAAATCCCTCAGGCAAATAGCTTCCCTTGAGGTTCTTCAGCGCCTTAGAGACGCCTGAGCCCTTTATAAGTATGAGACTTCCGTCTCACCGAATAACTCGTATAACTACCAGTTTTGGGCTCCCCAGGGCGTATAAACCTCGATTTAGAGGCTTTTAGCCCTTCTCAACTCTACTCTCCTTTTCCGAACTCAGAAAAATTCTTCAGTTAATTCTCGAATTTTCCCTCATTTTTCCACAATCTTGATCTTTTTCTTTCCACCCCTTGGTTCTCCCTCTCTAAATTTCTGAGCAAAATGAGCTCTCTTTCCGTGATTTCTATCATTTTTTGCATTTTTTACACCGCGCTAACTCTCACTTTTCTCGTTTTGAGTCACTTCCTCCTCCAAAAGTTCGCTTTTATTAGCCTTCTTCTTACCCTTAACCCTCACTTTTGCGTATTTTGACAGTTTTTGCCTCGTTTCCTCAGGTATAAAGACTCTCTTTTTCCCATTCTTCTCCGTAAGCTCCTCTATCAAACCTTCATTTTTCTGTTTTATGGCATTTACCTGCCCTCGAACGGTAGATCTCTCTTTCCCCAGAAGAAGAGCCAGATCCTCATAACTTAGTTTCAAATCGCTATTCATAAGCGTAAAAACAATCAATCTTTCATTTGCACTTAATCCTCTAAGAATTCCATAAAAATTGCCTGTTTGAACAGCTGTTTGAACATCCTTTTCAACACCACCAACAGCTGTTTGTTTTGAGTAAAACGCCGTTTTTTCCAACAGCTGTTTGTTTTGAACGGTCTCCGACACAAGATCTATACCTTCGCGCAGCCCTGCCATCTCATCTTTTATCGACGACAAATCCTGTTTTAGCTGTTCAACGACATCAAACAGCTGTTTGTCTGTCGTATCAAGGTGTTTAATCCACTTTCCGATGGTATTTACATCGTTTTTGACCAATTCAAAGCTTTTTTTAATTTCAGAAACATTCTCTTTCTTCTTCTTGCCAAATATCCACTCAAACATAATCATATAACAACACCCATAGTATTTAAATCTTATCATAAGAAAGGCTATAAACACATATTTATATATTCATTTTATAGGTACAACAAACAGGTACAAACACCCCCAAGAAGCAAGGAAAACACCAAGAAAAAGAAAACAAACAGCTGTTTAAACAGCTAAAAACACCATTTTTAGGGCATTCCCACGAGGCAAACAGGTACAAACACCCTCCAAAATGGTTAAAGCAACCTAAAAAAGCTCAAACTTTTAAGCAAAGGCAAGAATTAGGTACATCTAAGAAAAATAGCCACAATAGGGTAAGGCGCGAAGCGCCGACCGCGCCCGGCATGGAGATTTTTGAATATTTTATCATTTTGTCGTCGACAACTTTTTTCCAAAGATTTTCAAAAAATATGATCTAAATTTTTCAGAAATATCCTCAAACCCCATAAGTTCGCTTAAAATTTGTAGAAACCTATTTAAACCCTCAATCCTTTTATGTATAAAGGTTCTGAAAGGAGGTTATTCAAACAAAAAATATGGCAAAAAGAAGTACAATCGACTGGATTGCAAGAATTCTAGTTATCATAGGAGCATTAAACTGGGGTTTAGCAATTTGGAATATTAATGTAGTTAGCGCATTACTTGGAACAGGTATTGTTGCAAACGTAGTTTATGCATTAGTAGGTCTATCCGGTCTTTGGGAATTATACGCATTGTTCAAGTAACAATCGCATAAAGAACTTTAATTTTATTTTTTAAAGCTAGAGGTAATGATCACTGGAGGGAGGAATTCCCCAATGAAAGAGTCATTTAGAGCCTGTCGCGCCTCTTAATTATATATTTTAGAGTATACGCAATAAGGCATTTAGTGCCTGCATTTTTAGTAGAACTATCAGAAATACAATGGTCAAAGAAAAATTATACAGATTCTTCATAGGAGGAGATAACTTCAAGGACGAATTCTGGGCAGAAGTAAAGCTATTCATAATCTTCTCAATGGGATTCACAATCGCATTCACCTGGCGTCAGACCATCTTTGACACAACAGAATCTCTGGTAGTCTGGCTCACAGCCATAGAAAACAGTGCAACTCTAAGCATTCTAACATCGATTAGCACAACAATCGTCGCATTGGCAGTCATTTATCTAGTCTCTCGGCTCGGAAAAGACGTTTGAGATCACATAAATCTTTAAAAAGGAGAGATTTTTTACCATAAAATGGAACCACAAGAAGGCATTCCCACATCTTTTTCAAGTGGAGTTTATATTTCTGGACACAAGGGAGAGTTAATGGATTTGGTTTATAATACTTCAGACGAAGAGTTTATGGGCTTTCTTAGAGAAAGAGGATTACGAGTAGCTAAGGAAAACCCAGATGCAGAACTAACAGAAAGAGCTAGATATTCTGCGTTGGAATTAGCGAATCTAAAGGGGATAGTGATTAATAAAGTCCGACCAGAATGGGAAGAGTTCGTCCAAAGGATGAAGGCTCAAACTTCTTAGCAATTCCAAGAAGTTTAATTCAGTCGTAAAGTTCGCTTTAATGCCCAAAAATCTCCCCAAAAACCACTGCTTTTTAGCATATCTTAGGAGCCATTTTAGACCTTTTTCACGATTCTAATAAAAGGATCAGGTTTTTCGCATGTTTTTCCAAGAAAAATAGCAACAATAAAGGGAGGCGCGAAGCGCCGACCGCGCCCGGCATGGAAAAGTATAAGAACCTAAGAAAATTAATGTATCTATGAAGAAGTGGAAGGTCATTCTTTTTATCGTTTTAATTATATTTTCATTGATACTTCCTCTTTTGGGCGAGCAGGACCCCCTTTCTCTCTTTTCCGCAGGTTCGGATTTGTATAGATTTGACACAATAGCATTTATACTTCTAATTCTCGTGTCTGTTTTCCTTCCTCCTATTTTAGCGACTCAATTGTTTGAGAATGATATCTCAAAGATGCATGGAATAGGGAGAGGATTATTAAAGGGAGGTATAATCTCTTTAGTTTTTAACTTTCTAGAATTGATAATCGTTAGACCAGAGGGATATGGAGCAATAATGAATGTATCAGTAGGAATTATCAGTGGAATTTACCTAGTGATTGGAGGAGTAGTATACCTCATCTGGAAAAAAGCTCAAACTTCTGCTCAAAATTAGTCAAAAACCACAGGAAAATAGGTATTTCTAAAGGGCGCTTAATATACCTTGTCCGAACTTTTAGGCAATTTTAGGGGTTTTAAGCAAAAATATCTCTTACATAGAAGATCCCAAGGGTAATAAGAAGATAAATGATGCTAAGGACTATGGCCGTGATGGCATATTCCTTTCCTTTCAATCCCTTTGAATTTCGTATGTCTCTAATCGAAACGATTGCGAGTATCAATCCAACAACTTCAAGAATTAGGCTCAAATAACCTAAAGAAAACAAAGATGGAAACATCGTTCCTAAGAACATAAATGGATAAAATCCTACAATCGGTATAACTGTTAAAATAAGTGCCCAAATTGCTTTCTTACTGTACATATTATATCTAAAGAATCCAGTCTTAAATATCTTTCCATCCCATTAACCCCCCAACCCCGCAGACATGAGCTAACAAAACGGTGAAAAAGCAGAGCTTTTTCTCATGCTGAATATTTCAAGCATTTATAGGAATGTTAAGCCAGAAAGGGTTAAGGATTAAAGTTCGGTTTAATTATAAGTTTTATAGAATTTAACTTAATTAGTTCTAGGAGGATTTTGAGCCCTTTTTGACTGAAGAGCGTATCTTAGACGTTCCTGTTTCGTAGCAAATCTTGCCCGATCATCTCCAGAAAGCTCAAGGTGAATTTCAGCACCAGTGACTGTTTTTCCTAATAACTGAAAATTATAATTTCCATCAGGATTACCAGTAGAATACCCCGTAACTTTTACTACGGTCGGGCCCCTACTACCAATATCTACAGATAAATACTTTCCTTTAAATTGATCAAAAACTAACTCGTCTAGTGGGTTACTCATAAAAATCAGCCATTTCCCCTCTTTTTATATCTTTCGAAATCAAAGAAGAGAGAATTTAACTTTTAGGGGTTTTGAAGCATAGAACTTAATATTTTAGCAAGACCTTCCAGATTCTCAGGGGTTAACCCTCTTTTTATAGATACATGTCCTTCAATCATTCCTTCAACTTTAGGCAATGCAATGCACTCCTCTCCTGAAAAGTTTTTATAAATTAATCCACCATTTTCGACAACATAAGGGCGAATAGCCCCTGCAAGTCTTCGAATCGTGGGAACACCGCTCATACTTGTTCTGCCGTGTTCAGCATCAACACCAAACGTGGTTTGTTCCTTCTTTCCATTGTAATATCTTTCTTGCTGAAATAATACTCCTAAAAAGTTTTCATTATCTCCCATAAAAATCAGCCATTTTCCCTCTTTTTATATCTTTCCAAATCAATCATCCAATTCTTCTCTTCGCTCTATCTCTGCAAGGCAGGCTTGCTTCTTGCTGTTAAACATGTCATCCACCTGTCCAATTGGATATTTACCTATGTCTGTGCCATACTCCAACAATTCATCTGCAATCCTATGTAATTCTTTCTCAAACGCTTGCACTTCTTCCATACTGAACGAGTAGTCTTTCTTTACTCCAAGCTTTAGGTAGTGAAGGCTCGTCTTTCCAGGCAGGATGTTTCTCTTTTTATGGAGAAGAAGATTGTAAAACAAGGCCTGATTCTCAAAATTCTTATCTCTGCTCACACTATTGCTAGTCTTGTAATCAAGTATGACGTGCTGCTTCGTTTCTTTCTCGGTTGCCTGAAGGTCTATAATCCCCTTTATCCCTATCCTTATTTTATCATTCTCTTTTAATGGAAACACGATTGTTTCTTCACAAAGATGATTCTCATGCCTGTCAATTATCTCCACTCCTTTCATCAATGCCTTCAGGTAGTCCATGGGATTCAGAGGATGATTAAAAATGTCCAGATGGTTATCCAAATTCATACTTTCCCATTGATTTAACAGATGGGAGTATGCTTCATCCCTGTCGATTTCCTTTTTCGCATATTTTTCCAAGCAATCATGCACAATTCTTCCAGAAAGTCCATAGCAGACAGGCACGGAAGTATCATCGGGCACCTTAGCAATGTATTTCAAATAAAATAAAAGTGGGCTTTGGTAATATGTATTAATACTGGATGGAGAAAGATTAAATTTTATCTTCTTTTCACTCTCGTCAGCACTTTCTTTTTCAATTTCCATGATTGGCATAGCAATGGAGGGATTAAATAGATTTAGATGCCTCAAAAAATGTTAATTTTTCACTTCTTGACAGAAGCTTTATCTTGTATTCAGTCTTTAGTGCCTCAGATTTGCTTTCACAGGGCTTAGAAGCCAGTAGGCGAGCAAATCCCTTCGATTTAACGTACTTGCTTCCCTTGCCTTCTCGGTGGGAAAGCATTCTTTTCTCGACGTTATTACTAACGCCAGTATAGTAAGAACCATCAATACATTCTAGAAGGTAAACCTGCCAAACTTTATTATTCATATCTTCAAAATAACTGTTGTTGTTTCGTTTGCCTGCGTATTTCTTCCATTTCTTTCTTATTACGATCATTTATTTTTTGTCTAGCAAGGGCATTTATTTTTTTAACTTGTTTAGAAACGTCTTCCATTTTCTATTAAGCAATAAATGTATTATAAAGGTGTGTTATACTCTTTAAGAGACGAAAATGGCAAAAATAATTTCTATTTTTTCTCAAAAAACATTCTTTCATGGCTGAAAATCTCTCTTTCAAACAATTCCGTTTGGTCTCTGTGCCATATGAATGATAATTGTGCTCTAAAGTCGGGATCTTTGAATTTCGGGATTATCTTAGCAACACCTTTAACTGCGCCGATGGTTTTTCTTGGTGATTTTAAAATAGAATACAAGTCCTCCCACCACTTTAGTGTTTCAATGTAATCGAGTCGTCCATTATTAGTCGAAAGGAAATTAAAATATGGTTGCGCGCACGCAATCAATTGCTCTTTTCCACTAGGAAGCCAAGAACCAGGATAGAATTTTTCAGCTCTTGCTAATATTTTCTCATCAGAACCTTCTGGTGCATTTAAATCATATTTACTAGAATCAGGCACTCTCTTTCCCCAGACCATGGTTTGCAGGTAGAGTCTTCCTCCTTCTGGCAGAGATTGATTGCAAAATTCAAAAAATTGTCCGTAGATTCCCTCTTGCTTTCCTGCTTTAAACTCTTCCACAGAACAGAAATGCTCTAGCGAGCCAATTGACACAACACCTTCAAATTTTCCCAGTTCCTCAGGGCTTGCAGTCTTGTAATCTCGCAAATGCACATCTAAGCCTTTGCTTTGGCAATATCTATGTTGTGCACTGGAAAGAGTGAAACCCATTCCATGTCCCTTATTATTTCTGACTGCATTTAACATAGGCCCCCAGCCACATCCAATATCTAGTACTCTGTCTCCCGGCTTGAATTTTAGTCCATTAAATATGTATTCGTGCTTATCCCTCTGTGCCTGTTCAAGTGTTTTGCTGTAATCTCCATCGTAGAAAGCGCAGGTAAAGTCCGCATAATCTCCAAATCTTAGAACATGGAAATAGTCCATCCAATCATACATAGCTTCAATTTCCTTCTGATTAGCCATTATTTCACATAGAATGTCTACTTTTAAGGATTATTATGGTAAAGAATATAATCAGAGGTTATATTCATTTTCCAGCCTTCTTCATCGCAGCATTTGCTTCCATTGTTGCCAAGGTAGAATCAATTTCTCCAATTCTATTATTGTAGCTAT
>JBAXMY010000022.1:0-12405 GCA_037134055.1 archaeon | reverse complement strand
TTGTGAAGCTACCCATGACATTTATCGAAGAAATTGGAACATTCTTCTCGATTCGTTTTATGGTTCGTTCTGCGTTCATCCACATTTCTTTTCTGTAATCGGAAGTTAGCAGTTTTTTTGGTATTTTCATAGAAATATGTGTTTTTGACAATATAAAAAGCTGTTTCCTGCTACTTTTGGTCCGAGTATTCCATCAGCTCATTTGAGAAATAGTCTATTTCTACGTTACCATTCTTTAGAATTGCATCTGGCTCAGCACTCCAGTGATATCTTTTTTTACAGACGACTCGTTTTATTCCTGCATTGATTAACATCATTGCGCATGCTCTACATGGAGTCATTAGAGTATAGAGTGTTGAACCATCTATTGACAAACCGAATTTTGCTGCCGTACACATTGCATTTTGTTCTGCGTGTACAGTACGAACGCAGTGCTTGGATTCTACAGAATCTTCGTGTACAACTGTATTGATTTTATGTCCTTCTTCATCACAATGTGGAAATCCTGCTGGAGCTCCGACGTATCCCGTTGAGACAATTAATTTATTTTTTACTAGAACTGCACCGCATCTTCCCCTATCACAGGTACCTCTTTTTCCAACTTGCTCTGCAAGATTCATGAAGTATTCATCCCAGGAAGGTCTCTTTTCAGTCATGATAATTCGTGTATTTCAGCATTAAAAAAGATTGCTGTACTGGATGCTATGCTAATTATTTGTGATTAATGAACGACCCCTGCTGGACTCGAACCAGCGACCTCATGATTACAACCTTCTCCAATCGCTTAGAGGGTAGGACTATACCTTTACCTTGGCTTTTGCTTTAGGTAGTGAGTGTCTAGTCTCTGCACCTTCCCTTTCGGGCTTGGCTCAGGATTGCCCACGAGGGGTTTCCCTGAATTTACTCACTGTTCATCCTTCAGTTTCCCAAAGGAGCTGCTAAATTCTCAACATCCTTGTTGAATGTTCACAGTCACGCGCTCTAACCGGCTGAGCTAAGGGGTCTTAATTAAGTGACTAGAAGAGGTTATTTAAAGATTACTCTTTCCTATTTTTGAATTTTATTTTTTATAATCTTTTTTGTAAAAAATCTTGTCGACGACAGATTTTTTCTTCTTTTTTATTTTTTTTGAAAAAAGATGGATTTTACATAGTGTTTATAAAGAAAAGATGCCTATGAATTTAAAGAGGTTTACAAAAATGCCAAAGAAAAAGTCTAAAAAGACAAAGGCCAAAAGAACAACTAGAAGAACTGTAAAGAAAAAGAAAAGATAACTTTTCTCGTTCTTTATTTTTCTTGATTTTATTTTTGTAAATTACTTTTTTCTTTTATTTTTTTATCTTTTAATGCTGGCAGATTTTTGTTAGCTGTTGTCTGATGAAGTTGAGTTGTTGTAAGAGATAATTAATTTTAGGATATGTTTTAGGATTTATCTATATTTTTTCTTTTCAGTGTTCATGCGCTCCATGAAATTGTAAACATTTGCTTCCTTGGAGCCACGGATTAGATTTGTTAGTGCCGTGACAGCTTCATCAATGGATGCAACTGGTCCAATAATTCCAACGGTATTTCCATTGATTACAATATCACAGTTTCCAATTGTTTCCATGGTTCTTTTTGTTTTTCCTTCTCTACCAATTACTCTTGCACGTACATCCTTTATCTTTTTACGTCTTGTGAACGACTTTATGTTAACTTTTTTGAATTGTATATCTGCATCGGTAAGAAGAAGGGCTTTTTCTGCTGTAAATCCTAATCCTAGAGCGTCCAGGATGATGGATGCTTCATATTCGTTCATTGGATCTCCTTCAAATGTGACCTTTCTGCCCTGGATGGTTATCTTTACTCCAAGTTTTTCTTCTATCTTTTTCTTGTTAATTTTCAGTTCTTTCGTTTTTTCTAGAATTATTGTTTCCATTAGAGTATTAGTAGAAAAGGGATTCCTGCGATGGCTGAGGGTTCTCCGCTCAAAATTCCTGCTTTTTTTGCCGCTTCTATGGCCTGAGGACCCACTATGTTGAATGTGGAATCTTCCATTGCTTGCCTGATTAGAATTTCTACGGCTTCTTCTTCTGAGACTTCCTTATCTTTGTAGAAATTTTCTCTTACATCTAGTTGGAATTTTCCTTCTTCGAATTTTTTTCCGAGTATATCCGAGTCACAGAGTGAAACTACGTTTCTATATGACTGGTGTATTTTTAGTTGCATTTTTTCTCCTCTTTATATTGACCTGATGGGAGATTTTGCTCCACAGGCTAGACAATGTTTGAACTTCAAATGTTTGTCAGATATGATTTCAGTATCTGGCTTGCCACATTCCTTACAGACCACGAATTCTTTAGAGTATTGTTCTATCTTTTCGTTTATTTTAATTGAATTGAACTTACTATTCAGGATTAAACGGTCTTTGTCTATTTTACCAGAGACTGCAAGCTCCTTTAGAAGAAATTTAGATAGTTGATTTATATCTCTGCGCAGGTATCCGGCAATTTGGGTGATATTGGTGATTATGGTGTTTTTCCCCTCTACCTGACCAGATACCTTTGGAATTTCGAATCTCTCAGTGCTCTTGCTAACAACCTTTACCTTATCATAGGCTTGTTTTAACAAGGAGTCGTAGGATTCCATGATACTAATGGCTAAATAGGGTTTATAAAGTTTAATTTTCTATATATTATATGGTTAAGCCAAGGGATCATGCTAGATCTGGAAATGGAAGAAAATTAGTTACCACAATTCTTTTGGGCATTTTTGTTACAATAATGCTCACAATTTTAATTAATTTGATTATCAGCTATGCCTATGAAGGGCCCCAGTATGACAAATATTGCAAGACAAACTATTATCAACCAAGCGCACCATTAAAAGTGCCAACTTGTTATAACTGCACATACCCATTGGGAATGCAGGTAGAGGAACAGAATTGTTCCATGTCTGGGGGAATTGCAGTTTACAGTTACAATGAGTATGGATGCCCCGTTTCAGTAGACAGGTGTGATACCTGCAATAATGACTATAACAAATCAATGGAAATCTATAATCGGAGGGTTTTCTTTGTCTATGCCATTGTAGGTTTTGCATTGATAATATTTGGTTTATTTTCTGCCTCTCTGTTATTGCAGATAGTCACATTACCTTCTGGGGCGTTCTTGGTTATTGAAGCTGCGGTAAAGAATTTTGATGATAAATTAATGGTGATTATAACTTTCGGATTGTTGATTGCTCTTGCTTTGTATTTGGCAGTAAAGAAATTGAAATTAAATTAACTAACTTGTAGTTCTATCCTAGCCATCTAAGTTTACCTGGGCGAGGTTCATAAATAAGTCCATCTTCCAACAAACGCTTAATTTCCTTATTGATTAATTCTGGAGGTTCTTTTAGTTGCATGATTATTTTGTCTACATCAATGCCGTTATCTTTCTCTGCATCCTTTATGAGAGTAAGAATTGAATCCTTAAGTGCACTTATTTCTTCTTTCTTTAGAGTTTTTGGAGCATCGGCATCCAGTTCTAGTTTTCTGACTAGAAGATATTGAGGATCTTGTTTTTTTATTATTTCTGGGGTAATATATACTTCATTGTTCCAGCTCCTCAGAAGTCCGATTACTAAAACCGTGTCTCCCTGGTTCAAATGGGCAAAGAATTTTTCCACATCCTCTCCGAAGGTTTTAGCTTTTATCTGTCCAGAACCATCGTCCAGGGTGATGGAACCAAATTTTTTCTCACCTTCCTGCACATATTTGTCTACCACATTGGCTACGATATTCACGCGTACAACTTTTTTATTATCCAGGTCAAGATGTTTAAGCTTGTCGGCTTCCATAATTGGTTTACCTTGAATTAGCTGGCCAAGCCTATATTTGTATGCAATATTTCTTTGGAATTGTGGTTCTGCCATTTTAGGTTTCTTTTTTATTTATTTATTTGTTCTTTGGGGCTTTTAAGCTTTTATGTCTTCCAATCTATTTATTAAATCTTTGACTTTCAGTTCTATACTTTTAACAATTGGTTGCATTTCTTCAATTTTATCGCTCTGCGAGTCTGAAATATCCCAGAATTCTGTTTTTTTGCCATATTTTGCCTGTTCATTGAACAATTCTTTTGGAACGTTATCCGCCACCACGATGGTCAGATCTTGCCAGACTAGCAGGGCAGAACTTAAACCCTGAGGTTTTGAAGTTAGTTCCAGATTGTTTTTCTTTGCAACTTCTAAAATTTCCGGACTGATGGCCTGGCCTTCTATCGGTCCGGCGCTTTTTGCTTCATTTTTAGGATTTTTATTATATTTATTGAAAAAGGCTTCAGCTATTTTGCTTCTGAATCGATTGTATTTGCAGACAAATAGTATTTTCATAGTTTCTGTATGAATCCTTTTTTAGGTTTGAAAATGTCTCCCGAAGTCGTAAGCTGATTTAGGGAGTCTTCAAGATCTTGAGCACTTATTTTGCCGTCTATGGCTTTTTCTAGCTCTTCCATGGGAATTTGTTTGCCCATTCTAGATTCTAGCTGGGAAATAATATCTCTAACGAGCATGATTTTTCCACGCTTCGATGAAGATATTCCAGTGGTTATTCTGTCTATGTCAAATGTCTTTGTTTCTTCATCATAGCCTACCTGTTGCAGGCAGTGCTTCAATAGTTCGATGGCTTTTTTGGCATCATCTCTCTTCACTTCTTCACTGAATCTCATCTTTGCATGGGCTTCTGAAAGTCTAACAATTCCTTCCAGTTGTCTTGCGGTGATGGGGATGGGTTTGGTGTCAGATTCTATTTTCGTTGACTGATTTCTAAGTTTTACATAAAATTCTTTTATTTCATCTATTGCTTCATCGGTGAGTTTTGGTTTACATTTTCTTCTTGCATAGGCAATATATTTTCTCAGCAGTTTAGGTTCCACCATCTCTCGGATTACTTCCTGTTTATGTTCTTGAAGAACGTGGGTGGCTATTGCTTCATCCTGGGATTTATTTGGTATGTCTCTAAGTACGAATATTAAATCAAATCTGCTGAGCAACGCCGGGGAAATATCAATCTGCTGCGGAATTGGTGTGTGTGGATCGAAACGTCCGAGTTTTGGATTTCCCGCTGCCAGGACCGTTGTCTCTGAACGAAGCGTTGAGTGTATGTTTGCTTTGGAAATAGTCACAGACTGTTGTTCCATTGCCTCATGCATTGAGCTTCTGTCTTGTTCGTCCATTTTCTCTATTTCATCTATGCAAACTACTCCCTTGTTGGAAAGAACCATTGCTCCAGCTTCCAGAGACCATCCTTTGAGGAATTCATCCTTTACGACGGCGGCAGTAAGTCCTGCTGCAGTGGCTGCCTTTCCAGAAACGTAACGGCCCTTTGGTGCGATTGTTGATGTGAACTTTAGAAGAACGGATTTTGCTACTCCCGGATCACCAACAAGAAGGATGTGGATGTCTCCTCTTGTCGAACCTTTGTCTGATTTTACCTTTTTGACACCGCCGAGAAGTTGAAGAAGAACTGCTTCCTTTACTTTTTCGAACCCATAGATACTTGGAGCTATACTTTGAGCTAGTTTTTTGAAAACGTGTGGATCGGTGGCGATTTCAAGAATTTGTTTTGTATCTTCTTCCGAGATATTGAGATCCTCGAAGGTTTCTTCCATAGGAATTACGTTGTTTGCTTCAATGGATATGTCGTATCTCGTAGAAACTCCAGTTTTAAGAGGAATTGGAACTTCCGTAAGCGTGCCATAAACTTTTACCTTACTACCTGGAGTTGTACGTTCTTCCATTCTCGGATCGACAAGATCTTCCTTAAGCCAGATGGTCATTTTTCTAGGCTGTTCTCCACCTTCTAGAGAGTCGGGTGATTCTTCTATGACTACACGTTGAGTGTCTACCATTTCCTTGGAGATGATTTGGAAAGGACCGCGCCATTGGCAGGAGCAACGGGAGGGGAATGTGAACTTACTGTCAATTTGCAGAACTGAGAGTTTAGCTCCACAGTTGGGACATTCAAATTTGGCATTTGTTACCTGTGGACGAACGTCGGAAGCTTGACGTACAATGCCTTCGATGCAAAGAAGTTGATTCAGATGTTTAGAACGAATCTTTCTTATGTCTACATAGGTACTTTTAGGTAGATCTCGGAATCTTATTCTGGGATTTTTAACTAGGCCCGTGCTGTCTAGGGCATCTTCCATTATTGCAATGGTTTCATTGGGCTTATCCAATAGTAACTCCGAAAGTGTTGGAGAAAATTCTACAATATCTGGAAAATTCAGGAAGATTACTCTTTCACCCTGTCTGATTGACTCACCTATTTCCTTTTTGTATGAATCAAAGAAGCTTTTTGCCTCAAGGGATATTTCTTCATTCTTTTTTACTTTATCCATGTAAAATGAGGTATTTGTTTATTTATATGGTTTGTTGTAGTTGAACTGTTACTTGAGAATGATATTATTGTTCTCTCGATTCCATTCTCTTTTTTATCTCTTTTTCGAATCCCTGGTCCGTTGGCATGTAATACTTAGAGTCTTTTATTTCGTCCGGGAGATGCTGTTGATTTTTTATCTCTTCTTTACTTGCTTCAGGGGCATATTTGTATCCTTTTCCGTAGCCAAGATCTTTCATTAAGGGCGTGGGGGCGTTTCTGATTATCAATGGTACTGGCAGGTTTCCAGTTTCAAGGATTTGTTTTTTTGCGATGTTTACTGCTTCATAGACTTTATTGCTTTTTGGAGCTTGAGCAAGATATATTGCTGTCTGCACGAGGGCAGTGTTACATTCGGGATAGCCTAGGAATTCTACCGAATCCTTTGCTGCCGTTGCAAGAATGAGTGCTTGAGGATCTGCATTACCTATATCCTCGGAAGCGAATCGAATGAGTCTGCGAATTATGTATTTTGGATCTTCTCCAGCTTCAATCATTCGCATTGTCCAATATATGGATGCCTGCACGTCCGAGTCTCGCATTGATTTATGAATTGCAGAGATGATATTGTGGTGTTCTTCCCCATTTTTGTCGTAGCGAAGTCTGCGTTCTGCGGAATTTAGAATCATTTCTCGCTTGATTTCTTTTTCATTCTGAGATTTTGATGCAAGGAAAGCTAGTTCTAAAATATTTATGGCAGTTCTTGCATCTCCATTGGAAATGTTTGCAAGAAGCTCTTTATTATCTTCCGATATGGTGAGGTTTTCTTGTCCTAGGCCGTGTTCCTTATCGGTTATTGTTCGATTTATTATTTGAATGATATTTTCTTTTGTTAGTTCTTTTAGAGTAAAAACGCGTGATCTGGAAAGGAGGGCGGAGATTACTTCAAATGAAGGATTTTCTGTTGTTGCTCCGATTAGAATGATTGTTCCTTTTTCTACGAATGGTAGGAGGAAGTCTTGCTGTGATTTGTTGAATCTATGAATTTCGTCTAAGAACAGGATTTTCTTTCTTCCAGATGCATTAAAATTGGAAAGATTTGTGAGTTGTTTTGCATTTACGATTTTGTCGATGTCTGCCTTGGATGCCGATACGGCTGAGAGTTCAATGAACTCTGCATCCGCTGCCTGGGCAATTAGCTTTGCTAGAGTTGTCTTACCACATCCGGGTGGACCCCAGAATATGATTGAAGAGAAAATATTCTTTTTGTCAATCATTTCTCGAAGTGGCATGCCCTTCTTTACCAGGTGTTCTTGGCCGTAGAATTCATCTATGCTTTTAGGACGCATTCTGTAGGCGAGGGGTTGTTCTTTCATACTATCTTAGAAGAAAGGTAATTTTTAACTATTGTTATACTGGTTTAACAGCAGAAAGAGTTAAAAATACCTTTCTTTTCTGGCTTTTAATCTAAAATGACTGGGAAATATGCTTTGTTGAATCTGTATTGTGGTTTTGCTTCAAGTGATGGTTGTCCAGAAGTCAGGTTTGAGAAGCTCTTCAGTTCCGTTTTACCATATTTAGAAGAAAGTGGAAATTTGTTGTGGCGCGGAGAAGCACAGCAAATCAGAATTAAAGCACTACAAGCTGTAAGAAGAAATTTACAGTCCGGGCTCAATAAGGAATTTGACTACTGTTATTCATGTTTAATTCCAGATGAAAAAATTGCAGCTAAAGTTATCGATTATGCACAAGATAACATTCCAGGCGCAAGAGAAAGAATAACTCTCCTAAGTTGTATGCATGGTCGTATAAAATTTAATAGAGATATAGCCTTTGAAGGAATAAATGAACTTAATAGGATTGAGCTTGTTGACAAATTTATTAATGCAGGTTTTAAAGGGCATGATTGGGATAGATCTCATTTGGAGGATTCTTTAGATTATTATTCCAAGCAGGGTGATGCCCAAGGCATTGCAGATGTCCAAGCGAGACTCGCTAAAATTGATCCTAGAAAAGTTTGGCTGGAAAATTTGAAGTTGAATCAGCTATAGTTAATTACTCAAAGGCAAATCTTAGAATTGCACCAACGCCCTTTGTAAGGTTAAGGAATTGTTCGCCTTCTTCGGTTTCTGTGGATACGAGCTGAACTTCCGCGCCTATGTTTTTTGCTAGAGCTTCTAATTCTTCTACCTCTGCTTTTGGCAAGTCCTTTGATAGCAAGAGCTTTTCAACAGCGCCTCGTTCCATGGCCAGTTTAGTTCTTTCAAATCCATAGGTTGATTTGTCCTTATGTTTGCCCAGAGCTTCGAAGAATTTGTTTACTATCGCCTTTTCCTTAATGAGTTCTTGTTGAGCAATGTCTTCCCAGGATGCTTCTACCAGAAGTTTAAGTCCGTGTTCGTCCACATAGCCAATATCTTTTACTGCAATTACTTTTTCTTTTAGTTTTGTGACTAAATCTCCAACATCCAAGAAGTCGTCCTTTGTAGGAATAGGGCCGCCGACAAGAATGCCCTTTAGCTTGGGCATGTCAAAGAATATCTCTTTCATTCCATCTGCAACTCTTCTGAAGAATTCTTTTGCAAGTCCTTCAGTTACTCTGTGATAACGTGCAGCACTCTGACCACCGGCCCGTACCTTTCCAGGAACTCCAGATGTAAGAACGCGCAGAGATTTTATTTGTTTTCCATCTAGTACTCCAATTGTTGCCTGTTGCCGGTCTATAACTAGGAGTCCGTAGACTTCAGTTGTTTCCAACATTTCTTTTAGAGGTTCGATTACAAACTCTTTATCACATCGATATATACGTACGCGTAGAGGTTTTGGAGGTTCGTAGGCCCAGATTTGAATGTCTTCTCCGCCTTCTTTTTCTGAAACATTACCACAGTACATGGCAAGTCCATTTGGAGGAGTTTGTCTAAATTCTTTTATTTTACGAACAATCATATCTAATGCGGAAGTAACTGCTGATCTGGTTGATTTAGATTTAATGTTATCGGCAGTACTTCTTTCAGCGGTTATTTGATTTGAGACTTGATGGATATTTGTTCCCGTTGGGATTAGGACAGTAACTAGTTCCGTATGAGAACCCTTAACCTTTCCAAGTAGGTTTATGAGTTCCTGCAGTTCCATTCTCTGCTTCTCTGTTATGTCCTTATCTATCGTGTCTGCCATGTATATTTGAAAATTAGATCATTAATAAAGATTTACTCTGTCAAAGATTGTGACAGGCCGTTAAATCTTGCTCAAATTGCTTCAAATCAGCTGGAATAGAAATTCCATCTATGTGTTCTCTTAGAGAAATATTCTTTTCTCTCTTTGCTTTCCATACTTCTGAGTTGAATGCCATTATCTTATCTATCAGAGTAAGATCTGATTTTCCGAGCTTCGATTTAGGGAATTTGCTTTCTAGGAGGTTTATCTTAAGCTCTTTTGCTATGACATAGGCTAATTGAGGAGTCATTGGATACAATAGGGTGAGGAATCTTTCTAGGAGGAAATGAAGAGTTTCTTTTGCCGAGTCAGATTCTTGGGTGGAAAATTTGTTTTCCTGATTGTAGGCCCTGTTCTTTACTAGTTCCAGGTAGTGTGAAGCAAATATCTCCCATATGAAATGCCTTAGATTCTGTGCTGGGTGATAGAAGTCATAGAGATCATATGATTTGTCTGCTTCCAAGGTCATTTTTTCAATGTAATCTGTGAAGAGTTGATCTAATTTTGTTAATTTTGCCTTGCCTGGACGTTTGAACTGGAAAATAAATCTTGATACGTTCAGTATTTTATTAATTGTCTTCACTTCAGATTTTATTTTTTCCTTTGAACAGGAAACATCTTGCTTTGAGAGATCACCTTCATTTGCTGCCCAGAATCTCAATGCTTCTGCTCCATATTCTCTAAGAATTTCTTGAGGATCAATTACGTTGCCTACAGATTTGGACATTTTTCTTCCCTTTTCATCAAGGATGTGCTGATGAATCCAAATATCTTTGAAACATGCCTTTTTTGTTTCCAGATATCCGCGAAGGATTGTATAGTAGAGCCAGGTTCTAACGATTTCTTTACCTTGAGGACGAAGAGTTGCAGGATAGGCTAGTTTGAAGAATTTAGGATCTGACTTGTACTTGAGTATGAATAGTTCAGATATGGAAGAGTCCATCCAGGTATCGAATACTCTTATTTCGCCAATCCATTTAGTTTTTATTTCCTTTAGTTTTTTACCAGTATATTGTCCGTTTTCAAATATTTCTGCATCTGCTGGTGGCGACTCTCTCCAGGGTTGATAATATTTTCCTGGAAGAGGCAGTGCAACATATTTTCCATCTTCCGAGTGCCAAAGTGGAATAGGAGTTGCGTAAAATCGACGTCTGGAAATTGGCCAGTCAATTGATACGGAATCAATCCAAGAATCTAGAATCTTCTTTGATTCTGCAGGATAGAAAGCCATATCATTAGATATTTTTTTTATTTCATCTTTGAATTCCAGTTGTTTAAGATAGAACTCTGGCATTTCTATGAATTCTATTTCTGCTCCAGAACGTTCGGAGATTGGTGTTCTATGCATGATTTGAGTTTGTTTGACTATTAGGTTTTCTTTTTTGAGTTCATCAATTATTTTCTGTCTTGCTTCCTTTACCTTTAAGCCTTTGAGTAAACCAGCATATTCATTCATTGTGCCATCTCTATTTATTGCAATCTTTGGTTTGAGGTTCATTTCTCTGAAGAATTGGATGTCCGATAGATCTCCTGCAGAGCACATCATTACCAATCCCGAACCTTTATCAATTTGTGCTAGAGGATGTTCTTGAATGGGTATCTCCAGACCGAATATTGGAGAAATTGCTGTTTTTCCTTCTAGATGTTGATATCTCTTGTCTTCCGGATTGAATATTACCATACCACAGGTGCATATAAGTTCAGGACGGGTTGTTGCGATGACAATTTTTTCTCCAGTTTCCTTAACTGTCCAGGTTATATCATTAAATGTGGATGGAATCTCTTTGTAATCTATTTCTGCATCTGCAATGGTCGTTCTAAGTCGAGGATCCCAGTTGTTTATTCTCGCATCTTCATAGATAAGCTCTTTTTTGTACAGGTCTATGAATGTTGCTTGAGTCAGAGCACGGTATTCTGGAGAATCCGTAAGATAAATGGAACCGATATCGTCTGATTGTTTATAGGAAGTGAATGATATTCCAAGTTTTGCAAAGCTGTCAATACTTTCTGCAGAAGTTTCTTTTAGGAGTTTTTCACAATATCCTAGGAATTCTTCTCTGGACATCTTGAATGCTGAGATATTGTATTTCTTTTCTGCACCCATTTCAATGGGCAGGCCATTTCTGTCTAATCCTAGAGGAAATAGCACTTCGAAGCCTTTCATTCTTTTATAACGTGCGAAGAAGTCCATGTATGAGTAGGTTACTGCATGTCCCATGTGAATTGGAGAGTTGATATATGGTGGTGGTGTGTCTATGGAATATATTTTTTTGGCTTTTTTTACATTGAATTTAAACAGCTCGGCACTCTTCCAGTTGTTCGTTATGGTTTTTTCTATTTCTGGAGACCATGCCTTTATATCCTTGAATAGTATTTCCGACATATTTCTATCAAGAGAGAAGGGATTAAAAAGATTGGGGTTTTTGATTCTTCATGAAACTAAAGGTCATGGAATATAATATCTTGGATGGATTCTGCAGAAGAGATATATTGGGTAGGCATACATTTAAACCGAACAGGATGGAAGCAGGGGTAAAATTAGTCAGAGGTTTCAATCCAGATATCTTAGTGATATGCGAAGCTACTGTGGGGGCTCCACATTTCAAACTATTTAGCCAAGCAAAAGGTGCAGATGATTTATACTCTCAAATGTTTGGTTTTCCATACGGTTTTCACGGAGCAAAAAAAGTTAGAATTTCAAGTGGATTTGAAATGAAATTTGGAAGTGCAGTACTTTCAAAATTTCCAATTGAAGGAGAGGATTTCTCAATGGACAGAATAGGATTTCTAAGAACAAGTATAAATGTTGAAGGAAAGGAGGTTATGGTAGATGCATATCACCCCCATCCTAG
>JBAXMY010000021.1:0-12875 GCA_037134055.1 archaeon | reverse complement strand
AGTGAATTTCTTATTCCTCTTGGAACCTTATTTCTTGTCAGCATGAAGGGTTTGATTACTGCCTTTCCATCCTTGCATTCAACTGCAAATGAATCTTCAACGTAATCTACTCCTTTTCTGAACATTCTTCTTATGAATGAGCCCATCAATTCTAAACTAACTGGGTCTGCAGCAAGATTCTCTCCTTCCTTCTTGATAACTAGTTTCATTTCCATATTCTTACCCCTAAGAGCTCTTGTCAAATCAAGAGTAACTATCTTCCCAACCAATTCATCCTTTGTATTTGCATACAAATGAATTTTCGCAGAAGTCATTGGTGCAACTATCTCAAAAAATTCCTTTCTTGCTACTTTTCTTGCATCTGCCATTTTACTTACTTACCTTCTCCCCAATTACGATTCTCGAGCTTCTTATTGCCTTCTTAATTTGTTTCATTTTTCCACAAACCTTACATTTGTACAACAAATTAATCTTCTTTGTAATCTTAGTCTTCATCTTCCAGTCCTTAGGACCTTTCTTGGAATATCTTCCAGTGTTACCATATCCCATTCTAACGCTTCTAGATTTCAATCTTGCAGTGGAAAATCTTGACATTGGATGTGCACTAGATCTAGACTTCTGCTTAGCAGTAAGGATACTTTGTTTAGTATGTTTTCTACAATATGGACAATATCTATTTGTTTCTTGTGGTAATTTCATTGTAATCAGGTCAAACACGCTAGCCCTCACCCGACCATGAAGAAAGGGGTATGCATATTCTATCATGAAATGGATGCTTTTTAAACCTTACTCTATACTAAAAATTTCGGTATGACGATGATTGAACTACATTGCTTTCTTTCCAAGCGTCTAAAGTCTCCATTGAGAGAGAGTGGGATTTCCCGTGAATATCTAAACTAACTAGTTCATCAAACTCCATCCAAGTTTTAACTAGCCCTCTTTGAACCAGATAGTGCCCAGCTACATTCAAAGCGAAAAAACGACAATTGGTCCTACATATGCCTCCCTCTCTAAACTCGACAAACTTTTCACCTATCTGTCGCAAATACATTCTTTCACTCAAATCAAGATGAACCAATCCCATCTTCTTCTCTAGATATTGCCTTGCTTCATCAATAATCCTTGCTCTAAAATTAGGTTCACTTGGTAGGGTACTCCATTCCCATTTAGCCATAAATTTCCCTACTGCAATGGAATTTAAACCCTTCGTTTCCCAAACCGCAACCTTTTTAAGTCAACATTTGCAAAGACAAGCATGACAGAAGCAAAACCAGACTGGGTAAAAATGAAACCTGCAGAAGTAGAAAAGATAATCATTGATTTGGCAAATGAAGGAAATGCTCCAGCTAAAATTGGAACAATTCTACGCGACAAGCATGGAATTCCAAAAGTAAAACTTCTTGGCCTAAAGGTTATTCAAGTTCTACACAAGGCAAAGGTTCCAGTAAAGGCAGAAGTAGATATCGTGCTAGAAAAAATAAAGAATGTGGAATCGCACATAGCAAAAAACAAGCACGATTATCCAGCACATCGTTCTCATACAAAAAAACTTTGGATTGTTAACAAACTTAACAAGCAAAACAGTAGTTTATAAATCTTAAACAAAATTTATAAACATGCTACTTCTAAGATTGCAATGCTTTCAGAAATAAAAAGGGTTGTTGAAAAATTAGATTCTCTTTCAAAGACAAAACCAATAAAAATAATAAGCCACTATGACACCGATGGCATAACTTCCGCAGCCATTTTCTCACGCGCTCTCCAGAGATGGAATAAAAAATTTGATATGCAAGTAATAAAGGGATTGGAAAGAGAGTTCATACGAAATCTTCCAGAAGATCACATCTTAATTTTCTTGGATTTGGCATCAAACTCCCTGAACTATCTAAAAGAGAAAAAAACTGAAGTTTTTATTCTAGATCATCACGAAATTGTGCAAGCAATTCCGGAAAATGTAACCATAATCAATCCCCATCTCTATCCCGACCAAGAAATAATTTCAGGAGCGGGAATATGCTATCTTTTTGCCAAATGCATTTCAGAACATAACAAAGATCTGGCAAGCTTAGCAATAATAGGAATGGTTGGAGACATGATGGAACGAAATCTTGGAAAAACGTACGCTGAAATACTAAAGGACTCTGAAACGATAATAAAAAAAGGCCTTCTTCTCTATCCTTCCACGCGCCCTCTAGACAAAGCACTAGAATACAGTTCGGGATTCTTCATTCCGGGAGTTACCGGCTCATACAAAGGAGTATTCCAACTTCTTAGAGATGCAAACCTGGACAAAAAAGATGGACGATATAAAGCACTGTACGAATTGGACGAACTGGAAATGCAAGCACTCATAACTGCCATAATGCTACGAGGAATGAATGAAAAGAGAGTGCATGAAATAGTTGGCAATATATACCTAATCAAATTCTTCAACAGGCTCGAAGATGCTCGAGAGCTCTCAGCACTAATAAATGCCTGCAGCAGAATGGATAAACCATACATTTCTCTAGGACTTTGTCTAGGTAACAAGAAATCGAAAGAGGAAGCAGAAAAAATATACATAGAGTATAAGCAGCACCTTGTTGCAGCCCTGAGATACGTATCAGAATCTGAAAAAATATCGGGAACAAATTACACAATCATCAATGCCAAAAACATGATTAAAGACACCATCATAGGTACGGTCGCCTCAATAATTTCTAAATCACCAGCATACTCCAAAGGAACCATGATTGTTGCCCTTGCCTACAATGAAAATAAGATAAAAGTCTCAGCAAGAATGGCTGGAGAAGAGGGACGTAACGTTCGCGAAGTACTACACAAGGTGGTTGTCAATCTTGGAGGAGAAGTTGGAGGGCATCCCAACGCTGCTGGCTGTCTTATTTCAAAAGACCATGAAATTGCCTTTATCACAGAATTACAGAAAGAGCTTGAATTTGTAAAGGTTTAAAATACCTTGAACTTAACAGAAATATGGTAAAAGGCAAATTTTTGCAAGTCGTGTGTCCCAGATGTAAATCTCACAATATAATCTATGGTAAGGCATCAAGTCTAGTAAAATGCGTAAAATGCAATAAGGCAATAGCTAGAAATCGAGGAGGCAAGGCACGGATTCTGGCAAGAATCAAACAGATACTATGGAATTAAGAGAAAATGATGTGGTTATGTGTACTGTAAAAAAGATAGAAGGAACTACAGTATTTTTAGATGTTGAGGGATATGGCGAAGCATCCATGGTTATGTCTGAAGTAGCTGCAGGAAGAATTCGTAACCTGCGTGAGTACGTTTCTCCAAATAAGAAGATAGTGTGTAAGGTTCTAAAGATTCAAAACGATCATGCTCAAATGAGCCTCCGCCGAGTAACGGGAAAAGAAAAAGAAATGATTCAAGAAAAATTCAAAAAAGAAAAAACATTCCTAGGCATGCTCAAGGCAATCACAAAAGAGCCAGAATCCATAATAAGCAAGATAAAAGAGAAATATGACCTTGCCGAATTCTTTGATAAGGCAAGAGAAGACACCAAAATGGTAGCAGAGTTCTTCCAAAAAACCGAAGCAGAGCTTCTGGCAAAACTTCTTACTGAAAAGAAAGATAAAGAAAAAACCGCAAAGAAGATAATCACCCTACGTTCAGATTCCGAGTCTGGAATAGAAGACTTGAAATCCATTCTTACCTTCGAAGGCGTAGAAATTGCCTATCTGGGCAGTTCGCAGTTTTCCATTTCAGCAACAGCCAAAGAATTCAAGAATGCGAATGCTAAGGTAGACCAGACCATTGCTGAAATTCAAAAGCGTGCCAAGGACAAACACGCCACCTTCGAAATCAAAGAAAAATGAAAATGAAAAAATGCTGTGGCACCTATACTCTCAAAGAATCCTGCCCAAAATGCAAGAAAGAAACAAAATCTGCACACTACAAATATATTCAAGTTAAAACTAATTCTTCTGTCCAATCGTCTGCTTAACAATTTCCATATCTTTTTCCCATTCTCCAATTAATGATCTGTTGTAAATTATCGCAGCAGGATGAAACAGTGGAATCAATTTTATACGCATGCCCAAAAAGTCAATCTCGCGCACGTTGCCATGCACTTGTGTAATTCCCGGCTGGGAATCCATTTTATCCACCTCTCCAAGCGAAAGGAAGAATTTTGTCGCATAATTCCCAAGACTGCAAACAACTTTAGGTTTCATTTCTCTTATTTGCTTAAGCAAATAGGGAGTATGCCTCTTTATTTCATCAACAGCGGGAGCCCTATTCTCAGGAGGCCTACATTTGAGTATATTAGTCACGTAAACATCATTCAAACTCAATCCTACATTTGCAAGAAGTTTATCAAGATTCTTTCCGGCAGCTCCAACAAAAGGCAAGCCTTGCTCATCTTCCTTAGCCCCTGGCGCTTCGCCAACAAATAGAATCTCTGCCTTCAAATTTCCCTTACCGTAAACAATATTCTTACAATTCTTGAATATTTCTGTCTGTTTAATCAGCTCCAATTCATCACATTCCTCTTCAACCATCAAATATTACTAGAATAGTAATATTTAAAACCTATATTTCTATCCATGTTCATGCACACAGAAAAAACACTAGTTTTATTGAAACCTGACGCAATACAAAGAAGTCTGATGGGTAAAATTATCACCAGATTTGAAGATACTGGTCTAAAGATAGTTGCCATGCGTCTAATCTGGGCAGAAGAAGAAATTGCGAGAAATCACTATCCACTTGATGAAGAATGGGCTAAAGGAATGTTTGAGAAAACAAAAGCATCCTATGAAAAAGCAGGCAAAAAAGTGCCATATAAAACTCATGTTGAGATGGGTAAAACTATCCAAAAAAGATTAGTCACGTTCCTAAAAGAATCTCCAGTTCTTGCCTTGGTTTTAGAAGGACCTCATGCCGTAGAAATAGTAAGAAAGATGGTTGGTTCGACAGAACCTAAAAGCTCAGCTCCTGGAACCATAAGAGGAGACTTCTCATCCGTAGAATCCTACGCAATCTCAGATAAAAAAGAACGTGCTGCCAGGAACTTGATCCATGCTTCCGACAGTGTAGAAAATGCCAAGAGAGAAATTGCAGTCTGGTTCACTGAAAAGGAAATCTACAATTATAAAAAAGAACTAGACAAACACTTTGAATAAACAAACAGCAACTTCTAAAAACCCTTATTAACCTCTTTTTCCATCAAACACTAGGCTCCCATAGTTCAGTCTGGATAGAACGCAACCTTGCGGAGGTTGAGATCCTCGGTTCGAATCCGAGTGGGAGCGTTTATTTTATCACAATAATATTTATAAGTCATTAATGATACAATATTAAATGAACACTTCAGTAAACTGTGTTGGATACTTCAAAAAAGAAAGAGATCATGGAGGATACATTCCTTCAAATGAATTCTTCACAAAACCAACACAGATGGGTGAAATCATTCTCCCCAACTCATCTAAAGAGGTTCTAGCACAATTACTTCCACATTTTCGTTTAGAAAGTTATATTGAAGTGAGACCCTGGATTACTGATTTATCAAAACCGGGCTACCTAATAATCTCTGAAGTGGAAAAACCAAGCACCACTAGATCTCTGACCGGTTTAGTTAATTACTCTATCCTTTCAGTTGCAAGAAGACCCACAGAATTAACTCCTTCCCAGAAAAAAGAATTAGCAAATAGTCTAATTCATGACATTTCACCAGAACTTGGACCAAGTCCATTCAGATCAAAGCATTACAGTCTAAAGAGAGCATATTCAGATATTTTGGGCGTTCTAGGAGAAGATATCTCTGAAAAAGAGATTGGAGAAAGAATTCGTGCCCAAAACGAAAGACTTCATGCAGAAACAATGAGAGATCAAATGAGAGATGCTCAAAACTGGGCTGCCCTTAGACACCAAAAAGTTGGAGCAGAAACAGATCTTCCAAGACAAGAAGTTCTTGATGGACCTCTAGCTTAAAATTCTTCCAAATCTTCTCTGTGACTTGCCTTTTTATCAAATCCTCTTGCATGTCCCTTAGGAATTTTTATAAATAGTGCCATGAACGCACCCACAAATAGAATTATGGATGAAATAAAGAAGACATCTGAGTATGCGGAAATTTGTGCCTTGAGAATAACAAGCCCAGCAACCTGTTGATACACCTGCACACTCGGAACATTAATTATTGTGTTATGCGCAATTGAAAGCACATTACTTTCAATCTTATTATTTAATATTGTTGCAAAAATAGCAATTCCGAATGCACCAGCTATATTTCTCGCTAAAGCAAGAACAGATGAAGCTCCTCCAATCTCATCTTCTGGAACGGAAGAAGAGATTGCAACCGTACGTTGAGACATCCCCATACCCATCCCAAATGCCATCACCAACAATGGTAAACTAATGTCAAAGATATTTGATCTTGGATCTATAAATGTAAACAAATACAGTCCGATACCGGCAATGAATGTGCTTGCAGCAATTACATAATGCCCAGGCACTCTTCCGACAAGTCTAGATCCTATCTGCGCAGCAATCACCATCCCAAATGCCATCGGAATAAACAAGAATCCTGTTGCGGTAGCATTAAATCCTAGGAAAGTCTGAGCAAATATTGGAATTAGAAATACACTTCCAATCATTCCCATGAATACTAAAAAGTTATTCATTAAAGCACCCGTGAATATTCTATTTTTGAAGAAATCAAAGTCTACAATTGGATCTTCATGTTTTATTTCAATTATGTAAAATACCACTGAAAATGCCAGGACAACTAAATAGCATAGAATGCTATTTGAAGAAGTCCATCCCCAATCTAAACCCTGATCCAAAACAAGAACCAAAGCAGATAACGCCGCTCCAAGAGTTAATGCTCCCCAGATATCAAACTTAACCACCTTTTCCCTTGATACAGATTCATCAATGAACTTAACAGCCATGAATAATCCAATCAAACCAATTGGTAGGTTAATAAGAAACACAGAACGCCATCCGAACATATCAATCAAAGGTCCTCCAAGCAAAGGCCCTAGTACTGAAGATGCGGCAAATGAAGCAGACCATATTCCCAGCGCCTGCGCTCTTTCCCTTCCGACCTTAAAAGTTAATGCAATAATGGCCATGGCCGTAGGATAATCCGCTGAGCTCGCAATGGCTTGAATTATTCTAAATAAAATCATCGAACTGAGATTCCAAGAAAGTCCTGCCAATACCGAACCAAATATGAAAATCGTAAATCCTGCAATATAAACTTTTTTCCTGCCTATGGTATCTCCAAGTTTACCCCAAATTGGGATAAATACTGCATTTGCCAAGATATACGCAGTAGCTATCCACCCTGCAGCAGTAATAGTTATGTTAAAGTCTTGAATTATCTTTGGAAGCGCAAGATTTACAATTGTTTGATCAAGTCTACCGAGAAAAGTCCCAATCATAACTGTAGCAAGAACCCACCAACGCAGATTATTCGGCTTTTCCATATTAAGCCCCGTTACTTATATATCCACATCTTTGCAGACATCCCATTTTTAAGTTCAGGATACGCGTTTATGTCATACTTAACTTTCACGTCAAAACTCTGCAATGCCCTTTTATCCGAAATGCTAAATACTATATCTGACTGATGTGAAGTTGGACTTATCAAATCAACAACTCCATTATACTCCTTCCCCGAAAATGCATCGGCCGTAAAAAGAACTTTCTGTCCTGGTTTGATATCGGCAAATCCCTTATCTTCTTCAACTTGCCCGACAACTCTCAGTTCGTTTGGATCTATCATCTTCACAATTGAATTTTGACCAGTAACATACTCTCCCGGCGTGTTTTGTACTGCAATTACTACTCCAGATGTTTGTGCTCTTATCGCAACTCCATTAACAAGAGCAAGAACTTCATTCTCATAGACAATATCTCCTTCCCTAACCAATACTCTTTCCAAGATTCCTGGCGTAGAAGCAGTGAGAGAGATTATTGGTGCGCCTATCTGAGATTTTTCAACGTAAACTCTCCCAGAAGAGATTATTAAATAAATAAAAGTAAAACCAACAGCAATAAGAATAATCAACAATACTATTGCCTTAAATTTTGATCCCTTTATAAGTTTCTTGATTTTACTTTCTTCCTTTTCTTCCAGTTCTTCTAAATCTTTTAAAATTTTAGGTCCTTTATTTGCCATTTTATCTAGACATCAATTTCCTATTGAAAGCAGCTAAAACGAGAACCAACACTGCCCCAAGTATTATCCCGATAATTCCATATATCCATTTTGTAGAGGTGCCAGTATTATTTTGGCATATTTGGCTCAAGCTGACTGGACTTTCTATTACCACCTGTTTTTCACTAGTTACCCTTGCGCCATATTGGTCAGTATATGACAGTTCCAAAGTCACACTCTTTGTTTCGGGAAGAGGCACAAAGTTTAGATGAGCGACTGTGAAATCACCCTTATCTAGATCTCCAACCACAACAGTTCTTGAGCCCAATAGGGAGATTCCCGAATCTGACTTCACTGCCAAAGTAACTGAACTTGCCTTATTGTCCCCGGCGTTAGTTATCATAAAGGAAGTGCCCTGAGGAGTTATGTCTTGCATTACAACTTCAAAATCAGTTTTAGTTTTTCTTATGTCGATAGGAAGATCATAAACATTACCTTGCCCAGATAGCTTATCTGCCGTTGTTTGTAATTGTATAATACTTTCCCCAACTGGTGCATTATCTGCAACCATTACTCTAAATTTCATAATAACCTGGTTCGCCTGAACATCTGGATCACTAAGCTGCTTAGAACGTAAAGCACTTGCAGCACCAGGAACAAGACCATAGTCTCTCACGAGAGTGTCATTGGAAGAAAAGGGATATGCTAAAATTAACTTAAATTCGCTATTCTGAGCGTCATCCTGCCCAATATTCTGAACCTTAACCCACAAATCGAACCAATCACCAGAATTAACAGGATAGGGCTCATACTTTAAAGTTTGAACAACAAATCTCGGACTTGATGTAACTGTCTTTTGATCCACATTATAATTTATTTCCTGCATCAGTGCAGAAGCACAAACAGAACTAAATATCAATGCAATAAACAAAACAACTAAAACACTTCTTTTCATAGAGTGATTAATTTTGGGGCATTAATAAACCTTATGATACACCTTTTTTTAATAATTCTTGATTTCTTTTCATGACATCTAGGTATATTGAGCAAGTTTGATAACAACTACTTGAACAATCAACATGCCTATAATTGCCCTCACTAACTTCTCGGGAATCCTGAGCCATGCATTTCAGATCGCCCGCATTGCTTACAAGCAAATCCTCATAAATCATTCTAGAAAATGGACATTCATTGTCTGGCATTTTTATCTACCTGAACAGCACCAACACCCTTTCTTTTTTCCATGGCTTCAAGTCTAGGACAAAAAGTATAGTTATCTCCAGTCAAATCACAATCATCATATCCCCAACCCCTCATATCTGCATCTGGTCCACCTCTCGCCAGACAACTATAACTAAAATCAAAATCACCTTTCAAACCCTGTTGATAACAAGGACATGCACTTCGTCCTACAGAATCGGGCAAACAGTGAAAATTCCTATCTTGTCCACCACATTCTCCAGCACCTTTAGTTCCATAATCGCCCATTTTTTTATTTCCGTTTAATTTATTCTGACTATTCTTCGTCTGCGCCTTCATCACGAACGCCGGCCTTAGTAACATAAAATTGGCATTCATTATCCGGCAAATTTGGAGAGTCTATCAACTTTGCAACTCTGCTGCCCTGCTTTCCTCTTCTAAAATACATTCTATAGGTACTTGCGTGAGCAACAATATTCCCACCAATGGCTGTCGTTGGGTCACCAAACATCATTGCAGGATTTGCCATAACCTGATTAGTTACGTAAATTGCAAGGTTATAGGACTCTGCCATTCTCATTAAATTATGCAAATACCTGTTCAGCTTCTGCTGCCTATCTGCCAACTGTCCACGTCCAGCAAATTCTGCTCTAAAGTGTGCAGTTAATGAGTCAATAATAACAATTTTTATAGGTTCTCCATCTTTTATCATCTCTCCAATTTTATCTATTAAAAGTATTTGATGATCTGAATTAAATGCTCTGGCCACTAGAATATTTTTCAATACTTTTTCAGGATTAGCTCCCAGTCCTTCAGCAATCTGCCTTATTCTTTCTGGACGAAAAGTTCCTTCAGTATCTATGAAGACTGCTTTTCCTTCCGCGCCACCCTGAGTCTTAGGTAATTGCACATTCACAGCCAAGGTTAAACCGAGTTGAGTTTTTCCAGACCCAAATGCACCATATGCTTCAGTAATTGCCTTAGTTTCAATACCTTTTCCTCCCAGAAGATTATTCAGATTCACGCTTCCAGTGGTAATATAACACACATCTTCTCTTCTCTTAGCAAATTCATTCCCATCTGTAAATCCGAGCTTCATCATGCTTCTAGCAGCCTGTATTGCCTTTCTAGCCACTGCCTCTCCAACACCTGCCAACTCAGAAAGAGCGGGAGGACTCATAACTGCCAGTCCCATTAGATCATAAACTCCTGCAGCTTCAAGTTTGGCAGCAATTCCAGGACCAATGCCTGGAATGTCTGTTAATTTCTTATCCTCTTCTTCTCCAGAACCCTCAACCTCTTCACTCTTCTTCTTTTTATCTAACTTCTTTTCCTCTTCCACTTCAATCTCCCCAATTATTTCGTCGCTCATCTCTTTTTTAGAAGTTCAGAGTTTTTAAATATTATAACACTCAAGAATACACTTTGAAAATATATGCCAGTAGTAACACATTCACAATAACCAACACAACGAACGTCAATTTCTCACTTGTTCCATCCGTTTTCAACCAGCCCTTGACCTCTGCCTTCAGTGGCCAAAATGGTCTTATACCTTCAATGGTAAAACTATCAAGTAATATATGTGAAGCATATCCTAAAAAGAAAGGAAATGCAAGCACTGGCAAAAAGAAGTCCAACAACAGTGCGATAATAACACTAAAAGTCAGACTGTGCAACATTCCCCGATGTTTAACAAACCATTGCAAAGGTCTCAAGAACCATCTATTTCCTAATTTAGAATGCATACTATCCAAATCAGGTAATAAACTAGAAAATAATACTACCACTACAAAAATAAATTTACTATGAACACTATTAAAAAACAAAAGAATAAACATCACTGCAAAAGCAATATGCGTCCTTGATAACATAACGAAAAAAAGCTAATGTATGATTTAAATTTATGCTTTGGTCTCCAATTCTTTCAAAAGCATTTCTGAATTCACTCCATCAATACTGTTTACATAGAATTCAGTAGTATTGTACAAAGCATTGCTTCTAACATTTCCAGAAAACATCTTCTCTTCTCCAAGTAATTTCATCTTTTTCTCAGCAAAATGTTCTAGAGAAAATATTTCCTCTTCCGTCAAACCAAGTTCAATAATCTGTTCTCCGAATAGCACTGCCCTCAGATGTCCTGTGCCATCATCTATAACAATATTTAGCAAAGCTCTTCTCTTAGACTGAACAGTTCCATGTACTACGCACACATTATCATGAACTTTCTTACTACATTCCGGACAAACTTCGAAATATCTTGGATCAAATACTTGAACAATGAATGCTCTCGTTCTCATGCTCATTCCAGGCTTAACATCTCCCAGTTTAATTGCTTTAAATCCTCTTTCGGTTACAACAACATTAAACTCATCCTTTATCTTTTTTATATCTCCAAATGATGATAAATGTAATTCTCCATTTCTGACACCCCCATATGATACTTCAACCGAATCGCCCTTCTGTATCTTACCATTCTCAATTAGGGCAATGTGATTAGTGTCCCACAACACAACTTTAATATTGCCCGTACTGTCTGCAACAACTAGATTTACAACCTTACCCTCTCTCCCATTTTTATTAAATGCTCTAACTGGAGAGAGATCAATAACTTTTCCAGCGGTATTTGCTCTTTTCATTCCATCAACAAGTTCTGCAACCTTCAATTTTTCTTTTTCAAAATTAATTCCCAACTCTGCAGCAACTATCTGTGCAGCTCCCTCCTTGGAAACAAGTCCAGAAAGCTTGGCTCGCTTAG
The DNA here is from genome assembly GCA_037134055.1 of archaeon. Classification (GTDB taxonomy): domain Archaea; phylum Nanobdellota; class Nanobdellia; order Pacearchaeales; family GW2011-AR1; genus JBAXMY01. The sequence goes on along the minus strand of JBAXMY010000021.1, from coordinate 792 downwards.
CTTCAACTCTTCTTTCAATGTCTGCAGGTTCTAATTTAGCAGCACCTGCAATTTTTTGCACCAGTTGCGAATAATTATCCATACTTCTTTCAATAATTGTTTGTTTAAAAGCATTACCATACTGTAGAAAGATAATCTACAAAAGAACATTTATAAATGACAAACCCTTCTATACCTTATCTCTTTTATTCAATGAAAGGGGGTGAAATGACATGGCAAAATTAACTGCATGGCTTGTAACGCTCATCGGTGTATTGCTGGTTCTACCTCTAGTAGGTGTAGCACAACTTCAAGGTGCTGTTACCGACTGGATCATCGCCCTAGCTGTACTCGTCGTAGGTATTGCAAAGCTTATGAGAAATTATAAGAAGTAATACTACTTTCTATAAAATCAACTTATTTTTTCTTTTTTTATTTTACTTTTTCTTCAATTTTATTGAATAAGGTTTATAAACCATCAAAGTCAAAAGATATTATGGCCACAGTCGTACTTATACTAAAAATAATGCCGGAATCTCCTGCAACAGATCTGGAAGCAATCAAAAAGGCAGCTAGAGCAAACTTAGAACTGGAAGGCGCAAGAAACATTACCTTTGAAGAACGTCCAATTGCCTTCGGTCTAAAGGCAGTAATAATGAAAACCGATATGCCTGAAGATAAGGGTACGGACCTTGTAGAAGCAAAACTTTCAGGTATAACTGGCGTTTCTTCGGTAACCATTGAAGACTATAGACGTGCCTTCGGATAGAAATTCAAAACTTATTTATAACCTATATTTCTCTATATGCTATG
>JBAXMY010000020.1:0-12901 GCA_037134055.1 archaeon | reverse complement strand
CAACTATGTCAAACGGAGTCCAAACGCTGTAAAATTTAGTTTTTATCTTATTTTGAAGATCCTTTGATTCTATATCTTTGAGGAACTTGCTCTGGTAATTTATATCCTGAAGTCCTGGACGTTGGGAAAACTTTGCCCACCATACTCCCTTGAATGGGGTGCATATGGTGATACACTTGTTTACTTTTATTTTTGATTTTTTGATTTTTTGAAGGTAATATTTAGCTATGAGCCCTCCCTGGGAAATTGCCACGATGGAAATGCTTTTCTCCTTGACATTTTTTCTTATAAATTTGTCCAAATCTTTTGCAACTTCTCTTAGAGATATCTCACCAAATCTCTTTTCATAGTTGAATTCATACGTTTTTCTAAGACCTTTTCTTTTCAAGTAGAGCTCAATGGGAAGATAGTGAAATCTTCCTCCTGAAAATCCATGAATGAACAGAACTGGTTCCATGTTATATCTTTATGGATGGTACTTTAATAGTTTACCGTATCGCTGGTTTTTTATACTTCATTTTATATTATTGATTATGGCGAGGAGAGTGAAAGTTGTTATAAATGACATGATGCAAACTGGTTATGTGTATTATTTGACTGAGCTAGAGGGTAAGAACTTTCATCCTAAATTTAGACCTGAACTTACTCCTAAGCAAATGCTCGAACTTGGTGTTTTTGGAGGAAAGTACATGACTGACTGTAAAAAAGAGTTTCCTGATTCATGGTTCAAGAAAGCTAAACTTTACCATGAGTTTCATAATTCCGAGCTGAATTTCTTTAAAGTTAATGCAAGTCAGCCACTTTCCGTTTGGAAGGAAAAGGGTTGGTTGTACAAAGAAGATCCAAGAGGATGGTTTCAATGGTATTGCAGATATTATGCTGGCAGAAGGTGTGTGGATGATGAAAGACAAATAAAGAGATGGAAAGCATTCGTTAGGCATATCGGTGCATTAAGGAAGAACTGCAGGAAGGGAGATCTTAATTGTAGAAGAAGGGAAAGACAGGCCTTATTGCATTGGGCCTATGACTCCAGAAAAATTTAGTTTCTTCTCTTTATCTTATTTCGAGTCTTCTTTCGCTTGATTTTATTTTTCTTTTTTCTTTTGTGTTTGATATATTCAATCAACATTGGAGTTGCTGAGACAATTATTATTAGGTATATTATCCAGGTGAGATTCTGTTTTACGAATTCAAGATGTCCGAAGAAGTATCCTGCAAAGACGAATAGGATTACCCACAGGAATCCTCCCAAAATGTTGTAGGTCATGAACTTGGCAAATTTCATTTCTCCAACTCCGGCTACAAATGGGGCAAAGGTTCTGATTATTGGAACAAATCTTGCAAGAACTATTGTTTTTGGGCCATATTCTGCATAAAATTCTTTAGTTTGTATTAGATACTTTTCCTTGAATAACCTACTCTTTATGAAAACTTTTTCTCCAAAGAATTTGCCTATGAAATAATTTATTGTATCCCCTACGATTGCGGCTGTAAAGAGTGTAATTGCCAGATAGACAATGTTAAGTGTGCCCTGGGCAGCAAATGTGCCTGCAACGAAGAATAGGGAATCTCCCGGCAGGAAGGGCATGATTATAATTCCAGTTTCTATTGCGATAATCAAAAAGATAAATAGGTAGGTAAATGGTCCAAAAGATTGGATTATCTGTGCTAGATATTTGTCAATGTGAAGAATCAAATCAATCAGTGAAGTTAGGTATAACATAAAGTATAATGGAAATCCACATTTATAAATTGTTTAGTCTAGTGTTTTTAGATACCTTTGAATGTTTTATTGAATACTCTTTTGGAAAGAATGAAAGAAGACTTTCCTTCAGCAGATAGGGAGTATGTTATTTCCTTACCCACTTTCTTTTCCTTGATCAATCCTTGTGATTTTAGACTTTTTAGAGCAGGATATATTGTTCCCGGACTAGGCCTATGGGCTTTTCTCTTGCCTATTTCAGTTATCATCTGTTGGCCAGTCATTTTTTTCTTTGATAAAAGAAGGAGAATTAGGAATGAAAGAAGACCCTTCATATCACAACAGTGTGCCCTAACCATGGGAAAAATAGTCTGGATGTATATTTAAATGCTTCCTAATATCGGTTATGCGATATATCCTACATAAGGTTTAAATATGAATGTTTATAGATTTGGTAATGAGTTCAAAAATTATAGAAAATTTGCAATGGCGATACGCTACAAAGAAATTCGATTCCTCTAAAAAATTATCAAATGAGGACTTTGATGAACTGCTTGAAGTGCTTAGACTGGCACCATCTTCCTATGGTCTTCAACCTGGAAAATTCATAGTTGTTCAAGATCCAAAGATTCGTGAGGAATTGAGGAAGCACGCCTGGGGACAAAGTCAAATCACCGATGCCCACATGCTCATTGTTTTCTGTGCAAAGAAGGATTTAACTGAAAAGGATATAGAAGATTTTGTAGAATTGACTGCAAATACTAGAAAGATTGCTAGTGATAACTTGGATGATTATAAGAGCATGCTCATTGGTGCAATTTCTTCCAAATCTAACTCTGATTTGATTAACTGGAATAAGAAACAAATGTATCTTGCTCTCGGAATGCTTCTTGCTACGGCTGCCCAGAAGAAAATAGATGCTTGCCCAATGGAAGGATTTGATAATAAGAAATTTGATGAAGTTCTTGGTCTGGATGCATTGGGATTGGAAAGTGCTGTTGTATGTACTCTTGGATACAGGGCAAGTGATGACAAGTATGCTGAATTAGGTAAGGTTAGAATTGCTAAGGATAAATTATTTTTATTTAAGTGAGATATTTAAATGACTTTACCCTGGAGAAAATATGGCTGAACTCGTGAATTTCGTTATTTTTGGGGGAACTGGAGATTTGACAAGGAGAAAACTTGTTCCTGCTCTTGCCGAATTGGTTAATTCGGGTGTTCTCGATTCAAAATCCACCATAATAGGATTATCTAGAAAAGATATGGCTGATGAAGAATATAATAAATTTTTAATGGATTCGGTAAAGGAAGGTAAATACAGAGAACATATCTCTCAGTTAAATGTGAAATATCTTTCGCTTGATGTTTCAGCTGGCAAACTTGATAAACTGGGGGATTTGCTGGCACACTGTAGGGGTGATTGTAAAACAATTTTTTATTTGGCGACAAGTTTTCTTTTTTTTAATCATATTTCTCGGGAGCTAAAAAGACTAGGATTAAACAAATCTCAAAGAGGATTTAGTAGGATTATATTTGAAAAGCCATTCGGGCGTGACCTGCAATCTTCAAAGCAATTGAGCCAGGAAATTCATAATTCATTCGATGAAGAAAGTGTTTATAGAATAGATCACTATTTGGCTAAGGAAACCATACAAAACATGGTGACTTTCAATTTTACAAATCCAATTATCCATAGCACGATGAATAATAGGTATGTTGAGAAAATAGAAATCATTGCAGATGAAGAATTGGGTGTTGGGGAGAGATTAGGCTATTATCATGAATCGGGAGCCATAAGAGATATGATTCAAAGCCATCTGTTGCAAATCGTTTCAATAATTTTGATGGATAAGGGAGATATTCATGATGAAAAGAAGAAAGTTATGGACTCTCTTGAATTAATGCCCATGGATCATCAATTGATTGGGCAGTATTCTTCATACGGCTCTGAACTTAAGTCCAAATCTCTGGAATATGGAAAAACTGAAACATTTGCTAAGATTGTGTTAAATTGCAAGAACAAACGCTGGGACGGTGTTCCCATCGTAATCAGAACGGGGAAGAAAGTGAAAAAAAAGAAGGGACAGGTTATAATCAGTTTCAAATCATCTGAAAAGGGTTTGCCTGGAAATAAAATATTGATTAATATGTATCCTAAACAGGATATTGTAATGAGTTTGAATGCACGCGATCCCTTTAGTGAAAAACTGAAGGAAGTAAATTTTGAATTTTCAAGGGAAAAGGAATTTGGACCAAATACGGTTGATGAGTATTCTGTTTTGATTGGGGAAGCAATTTCAGGGGATAAAACCTTATTTGCACGAGATGATGAAGTACAAGCTTCTTGGAAGATTGTAGAAAAAATAGAAAATAATCGGAAAGACATAAAATTTGTAATCTACGAAGATGGAATTGATCCAGAAAGCATTAAATAGATAGTTTTTCTTAGATAATTATGCATAACTGGATGAAGTGGGCCATTGGAATATGTGTATTTTTTTTTGTTTTATTTTGGGTGATAATTGGAGTAACAATCTATCAGGCTAAACAGGTTTACAATATAATAAATTCAGAAGGACAAGATTTTAGAGCAGACATAGAAGATGCTTTAAATGGGAATTGTTCTAAAATCGACATAGCCGAGCAGAGTATTGTAAACGTTAAAATCGAATTAAAAAAATCTTGTGCTAATCCTTTTTTGCGCTATATTTTAGAAAAAAATGTCCCAGGAAATATTTCTATTTGTATGGAAGTGGAAAATCCAGACAACATTCTTGAAAAGGCATTCAGAGATCACATGGTTGAAGTGAAAGCTAATTGTACAGCTAATAATCTATCTTTTAGCTAAATTATTTATTCATCTTCTCGGCAAGGAACTTAAGTCCTCTGTCCGAAGTGATGTGTTCTGAGTCGATTATCCCTGCTCTTTCCATGGTGGTCATTATTTTGTCTATCATTTCATAGGGTACGTCTTTGAAGTTTTCAGTTATTTGATGGCGTGATACTCGCTTATTGGCCGTTATATATTTAATCAGTTCCTGTCCAAATGGTGTTTCCAAGTATTTGAGAGCAACATTGGCCTTTGCCGAATCGACGAATCGTTTGAATTCAACTTCTTTCTCTCCAGGGATTGCAAACACGAGAATACTCTTACCCTTTGCATTCTTAGCTTTTTGTTTAGCAACGAATCCTTGTTCCATTAGGAGTTTAGTATATTGTGAAAGTCGAGCATTCGTTATCTTTAGTCTGTCTGCGAGCTCGCTTGCCGTCAATACTCCGTGACTGAGAAATTCATGTATGTTAAATAGAATACGATGTTCTTCTTCCACCTGTTCGTGCTTCTCAGACCTCTTTCCCATGGGTGTTTTAGGAGTTGCGAGATTATAAAGTTTATGTAACCTTTTTATAGTTAGTTTTATTCTTTGAGATATGTTCAATATAATTGTAAAAGACAGGAAAACTAAGGCTAGGACTGGAGTATTGATTACCAAGTCAGGCACAGTGCAGACCCCCTTCTTTATGCCCGTGTCCACGAAGATGACTGCGAAGCACATTGGCCCAGGAGATCTTGAGCACATGAGGGCACATGCCATAATAAGCAATGCATTCATCCTATCAATGAAACCGGGCGTGCATTTGATTAAAAAAATGGGTGGAATAGGCAAGTTCATGACCTATCCTGGCGTAGTGTTCACAGATTCTGGAGGATTCCAGATGTATTCTCCTAATCTATATCTTGGATCAAAGGAAGGTGGTGTCGTGTTCAAAAATCCATTTACTGGACAGAAAAAGTTTATGACTCCTGAAGAAGATATGGATGTTCAACTTGGATTGGGAAGTGACGTAGCAATGTGTTTAGATACAATGCCTCTAATGTCACATTCCAAGGCTGCAGTTGCAGAGGCAGTGAGAAAAACGACTCTTTGGGCAGGACAGTGCAAGAAACATCATGACAAAATGCAAAGAGGATTGGCCGATAATAAAAGACAACTTCTTTTCGGGATAATTCAAGGCGGAATTCATGAAGATTTGAGAAAGAAGTCTGCAAAGGCATTGGTAAAAATGAATTTTTCAGGATATTCAATTGGCGGACTTGCATTGGGAGAACCAAAAGCCCTGGAGTACAAGATGATTGAAGTCTGCAAGAAAATAATTCCAGAAAGAAAGCCCGTTTATCTCATGGGTGCGGGGAATCCTCTGGAATTGGTGGAAGCAGTGTCGCGAGGCGTAGACATTTTTGACTCGAGATTCCCAACACAGAACGCAAGAAGAGGAAATATATTTACCTGGTCAGGTAAAAAAAGAATTATGAATCTAAAACACAAGGAAGATAAATCTCCCCTAGACAAGGATTGTGATTGCTTCGTATGTAGGAGATTTACGACTGCGTATGTTCGTCATTTACTTAAAGAAGAAGAGGGTGCGGGATTCCGTCTTGCAAGTTATCATAATTTATACTTCCTGCAAAGATTAATGGAACGCATGAGAGAAGAAATTAAACAAAAAACGTTCAAGAGTTTCCTTCTGGACATCAGAAAGAAATGGACTGTTGATTATGGCAAAGAAACGCGTAATTAAAATTTATAAATCTGCAAAGATAATATGCCCTAGTTGTGGAAAGAAGAGTATATTCGAAATTCCTGAGCAAGCATGTGCATATTACTTTGAATGTAAGAAATGCAAGCAGAAACACAACACGCCGCCAGCAAGATGCTGTGCAATATGTGCCTATTCAAATAAAAAGTGTGCTCCTTCAAGCTTGGAAGAAGCAAGACGACTGGGAATTCCAGTTAGAAGATTGTAATTAACTATGTCTATTTAGATGGGTAATAAGTTTCTTGAGTCCGTAGTATCCTGCTCCAAATACAATCACTCCTGGAAGGAATGCAATTCCAAGTGCTGGAACTAGGACAGATGCTCCGATGAGGCCTGCTACTCCGGCGCCGAATGATTCTAGTAATTCAGTTATTGCAGGGATTTCTTTTTCTACGTTCTTTTGCAGTGCGTCGATCTGCATAAGGAATTTGCCATTTTTGAATATTTTGACCTTGCGTTCTTCTTCTGAGCAGGCAATGGTAATGTTTCCTTTCTTTGAGGCGTGTAGGGCGGCTGCATGTCTGGTGCCATATCCCTTAAAGGGGCGTGCTCCACGAATCATGGCGCCGTAGGCAATAACATTTCCTTCTTTGGTGATGATAACTGCACCATCAACAGTGGCAATGCTCTTTAGAACTTTGAGGGCTCCAGTATCGCAGACATTGAAAGATTCAATCTTTTGTTTGATAAGAAGGTCGTAACTGACTTTTTCTCCGATTACAAATAGAGCTCCTTCTCCTTTCTTCGCCAGTTCGATGGCAATCTCAAGAATCTTTTCCTGTATTCTCTTGATACTTACCTTTCTCTTTGTACGTTTAATAGATGTCATAATATCACTAAGACTAATTGATTTTTAAACTTTGGGTAAAAGAAATCTTTATATAGTTTTGAGATTCATAGACTCTATGGATTTGGATACAAAAATTGATGATTCTGATAAAAGGCCTATTGGACCAAATGTTCTAGCAAGAGGGTATGGTATCGCAGTACGTTTTACTGAAGAAAAGTATGCTCGTCTTAGAAGGATGTTAGCATGGCAAGAGGAATCTGCTCATGCGAACTTCGAATTTCCTGCTAGTCCTTTGCCTAAGGGAATAAATTGTTCTGTAAGGTTCAGTGAAGCAGATTGTGCAGAATTCAGAAGGCAACTTGCCTGGCAGCAAAGATCTGGAAGTGCAAGTTATGAAATGAAACCTAGTCCAATACCGGATGGAAGAAGAGTAAAAGATACAAATCTCAGCGCATGCCTTACACCAGAAGTCTATGCAGAACTTAAAGAGGACTTAAGATGGCAGGAAAAATCAGCTCATGCAGATATTGTATTTCCAGCAAAAAAAACAGTCGATGAAAGCACAGGTTATACTGGCGCTTAATATTTAATTCATTTCCAACTGGTTTGAACGAACATTTATAACCCATTTTTGATATATGTATCGGGAGGTAAACTATGTTAAACACTATAATCTCAATCATTGCGCTTGTTTGTGCAGTATGGGTAATCTATGATGTTCTTGCTGTCCAGAAGAGAATTGGCACTGGCGAGAAAGTCTTATGGGTTATTTTAGCCATATTATTCAGCATAATCACTGCAATAGTATATTATTTCGTCAAAAAGAAATAATCAGAAAAATATTATTTTTTATTTTTTATTTACAATCTTAAGAGAAGCCCAGGTCCATAGTGCTCCAAGGATTATTCCAACAATTATATCACTAAACCAATGCACTCCAAGGTAAACTCTACTTATTGGAATCAATATCATGAGTGCAATGCAAACTACAAGGAATGTTGTTTTGAGTGTAGGATTTCTTATTTTATCTTTGAAAGTATAAATAAGTAGGTAGAAGAATACAATTGCAAATATTGCGTGCCCACTTGGCATGCTGTATCCTGTTTCTTGGATGAGTCCTCCAAACGGTCTTGTACGCATTATTAAATATTTTAATCCATATTCGATTATTACTCCTCCAACCAAAGCTACTACCCATAGATAAGCAATTTTCATTTTCTTTTGGTATGATAAGAATAGAATTATTATTGCTGCGAGGGGAACAATGAACATTCCATCTCCAAATAGAGTAATTACCTTTATTATCTCATTTAGAATCGGATTCCAGATATTTTGGATGCCCTGGTTGATTGATAAGTCTAGTGTTATGAATGGATTAGTCATAATGTCTCCTTCTTTTTCAAATATTTAATCAGCTCAGGGCTAAATAAAGGTTTGCCATTGACAACATTATATCTGAATGGAAAATCGACAGATTCTATTTTATTCAATTGTATTGTAATGTTGTCCTGGAACTTTAATTTGGAGAATGGAATGCCGTGAAGTATTTGTTGAGCAGTGTAGACTGCATTGTCGGTGCTCATCTGCACTTTTCCAATATTTCTAGTCTCTGCTTCTGGGAAATAACATGTTAATTCCTGTTGTGTTCTCTTGCGTGGAGGATAGTCTCCAAGAATTCCTCCGAGAATGATGTATTCATGATTCAATGCGTCATCCGGAGTCAAAAGTGAAGGTGCCTCGGGATCTAGGATTATCATTCTCTTTAATCCAATCTGCCTAAGGGGAGCAGAAAGGACTTTTCCGAGCTTTTTCAGCTTTTTCACATCTTTTTCTGGAACATTGGTGAACCATAAATGCTTGGGGCCAACTATTTTTGAAATGTGCTTGTACTCAATGAGACTCCATTCTCCAAGTTCAGGTTCGAGATGTTCTATTATGAATATCATTTATTACTCCTCCGTCTGTACTTTAACGCTTTTTTCATTAGCTTCCGTATGCAATTTTCTTTATAATCTCTATATTTTTGACCGTCCCCAGCAGCATATTTTACTGCGTCTTTCTTAATCTTTGCATATGCATCTATTGCTTTTTTGTTTTTTCTCAGATAATCTCGAAATGCTATAAAAGAATTCCAGTATTCCCTTGTTAAACAAAGGTGAACATGGATTCTGCTTTCTTTTCCCATATGTTTTAGAACTTTTTGCATAAAAAATCTTCTGTTATCTCCAGGATGATTGGGTACTTCTTTAAATCCTGATTTATTTAGTTTAGACATATATTTCTTTAGATTTGGTTTGGTAGTGAGGATAGAAATATCGATAATGCCTTTTCCTCCAAGTCCCTGGACGGCCGTACTTCCGACATGTTCAATTTTTATTTTAGAAGACAAAGCTTTTTTGATTTTAGCTCTTTCTTTCAAATATAATTCATTGAACTCAGAACTGTATGGTCTGAACACGTATTTTCCCATTTTATTATATGTTTTTTAGGGTTAAAAGTGTTTTGGAAACTAAATCACACAAATTTTTATAAATTAACAACTTTAACTCAGATTATGCCAAAGACACTTGTAAATAAGGTCAGTCCACATCCTCTAGAGGGAAAACACATTATCTATAAATATGGCGAGCAGGATTCGGTAGGTGAGGGCTGGGCACTTGCACTCTTTAGATTGAATAAGGGTATACTCCATCAGCTTTACCATCCTGCAGATCATGTTTTTGAACCGAGCATGATTGGTGGACGGCAAAAGGATGAACTGGTGGCCTTGATGTTAAAGAAAGAAATTAGAGAAGTTTTCAGTGTCTATCATCATGATCCTTTCTTTGGTATTCCGCGGGAGTGGTTTGAGACAAGAAAATATAATCCTGGAGAGACGGTAGATGAATGGGCTGAATATGAGTCTCTAACAAAAGATGATGAAGATTTTATATTTCTGGCAGAAAAAGGCATTACTGTAAAATTCTATGATTCAGATAGAAATGTTTTCTTTTAGACCTATTTCCCTTTCCAATTAATGACTGGTTTAATATGTTTTAGAACCTTTACACTCTCTTTTTGTGCGTCCATGACATCTGCGATGTTTTTGTATGCCATGGGTGCTTCGTCCAAGATTGCCGGCTCAATTGTTCCACGAATGCCTTTCATACTGTCTATGAATTCCTGCATTTTGAAAGTTTCTCTTGCTTTGGTTCTGCTCATTACTCTTCCCGCACCATGACTTGAAGAGAAAAGGAAGTGCGCATTGCCTAGGCCGAGAACTAGATAGCTTCCATCTCGCATATTTGCTGGAATTATTCCCCTCTCGCCTTTCTTTGCTGGAGTTGCGCCCTTTCTATGAATGTATAATTCTCCTTGTCCGGTTTTTTCCAAGATGGCATGATTATGATTCTTGTTAGCCCAGAGTTTCCATGAAATCTTTTTTCTTAGTACTCTTCCGATAGAAAGGATGACGTGATGGGCCATTTCCATTCTGTTTAGCAGGGCGAACTCAAGACAGAAGTCTAGAACATTAAGATATTCTTTACCGTACTTGGATTCGACTTCCAAGGGATATGTTTGTTCAAATAATCTATCTTTACCTGCAGCCTTTTTCATGTATATCTCAGCAATCTTATGACCTACGCCACGGCTTCCAGAGTGGATGATTAGCCAGAGATCATTCTTTTGGAATCCTAGTTCAATGAAATGATTTCCCCCTCCGAGTGTGCCTAGATGCTTTATTGCAGTATGCCTTATGTAATGAGATACTGATTTATCGTATTCGCCTCGTTCAAATTTCTTTATTAAATTTTGGAATGATCTTCTTGTTTCATCTGATAATGCTTCGCATAGAGTTGGTTGAATAAAGCCAAGGCATCATCAATCTGATCCTCGCGCTTATCAATACAATCTAAGATTAGATTCTTGATCCCTTGACCAACACTGAGTCTAACCCGTTCATTATTGATGGGTCCTAAGTTTAAAGTCGCTCGGACGATGTTGATACAGTAAGTCATATCATCTAAGGTATTTAATAGAGTACCATCTAAATCGAAAAAGATTCCTTTAATCATAGTTTCTATTGTATCATTTAAACGAGGTTGAATATGAATGAAATAAAACTAGTTGTGTTTGATATTGATGGAACTTTGTTGGCCAGTGGTAAGCACTCGATTGAGCCATCAGCTGTTAAAGCCATCCAAGATCTAAAAGCCAAAGGCATCCATGTCTTAATTGCGACGGGTCGTACCATTCAGTTTATCAAACCCCATATCTTTGAAGTCATCAACTCAGATTATTATGTGACCATCAATGGTCAATGTTTACTCGATAAAGACTTAAACATCATCAAGCGTCATGATTTAGATGATAGTGATGTTGAACACATCTATCAACTCTGTTTAAAAACCAATCTAAGTATGGGGGTTAAATGTGCAAAACACTTCGTCATCTTAAATCGCTTTGATTTATTCACTTCGATTTATCTGCAAGGTGAAGATAACCAAGGCAGATTGATTGATGATACTAAAGATCATTCTTATATCAAAACGCATGATAAAGCGATGGGCATCTTCATCATCGGTGAAGTGGATTTAATAATCGATGATATAAAGAAGATGACGCATCTTTCGTATTCAAGAGCTTTCATCTATGGTTTAGAAGTCTTCGATAAAAAGATTCATAAAATTAAAGGCATTGAAGAAGCCCTAGATTTAATGCATATCAGTTGGGATAATGTGATGGTGATAGGCGATGGTGATAATGATGTCAGTATGTTGAAGAAAGCTAAGATAGGAGTCTGTATGGGTAATGGAACTGAGCATGCTAAAGCAGCCAGTGATTACATCACGACTCGAATTGATGATGATGGCATAAAAAATGCCCTAAGGCATTTTAAACTGATTGATTAAGGACTAGATCAACCACACACTCTAATAGCGGTGTTTGACTGAATAAATCATAAGGGGTAATCGAGTTAATCGTATACCCTTTTATTAACTCTGAAAGGTTTTTAGCCAGTGATGTTGGATTGCATGATACATAGATTAAGTGGGGGATTTGTTTAGCTAGAATAGCTGCACACATCGCCTCATCTAAGCCACTTCTTGGTGGATCAACGATTAAGACATCTAAAGGTTCTTGGTAGGCTTCTAAAGCCACAGCTGCATCTTCACAAATGAAACTAATGTTTTCAATACTATTCAATAAGGCATTCTCTTTAGCGTTACGAATCGCAAAGCGATTATTTTCTACCCCAACGACTTGTTTAGCTTTGTTGCACAACTGTAAACTCAGTGCGCCTACTCCACAATACGCATCCATAACCGAATCACCATCAGTGATTAAATTACGTACTTTACGAAAGATATTGGTTGCTTGAGCTAGATTTAACTGAAAGAATGCTTTAGGTGATAACTGATACTTAACCGCATTGATATAGATTAATAATGTTGGATCACCAGCGATATGAAAGATATCCTTACCTAAGGCTTCATGACTATGACGATCACTGTTGATACTGTGATATAAAGATACCAAGCCTTCTAAATCCATCAGATCATCAATTAGACGTGGATTGAGTGTTTCATCCCCTGTAACCAGCGTACATTGAACTTGCTGTTTAAAGCCTCGTAATAAGATATAGCGAATGCCATTATTGGCACTGCGACTAAACTCAGGAAAATGATGTTTGTTTAATACTTTTAAGATTGCATGCTTCATCGCTTCCACATCAGTTTCATGCACGATGCAGGTTTCAATCGGAACAAAGGTATTACTCTTAGCAGAGAACATGCCTCCAATTAGGCGTCCTTTAAATTCAGCCACTG
>JBAXMY010000019.1:0-13323 GCA_037134055.1 archaeon | reverse complement strand
ATAATAACTGATGGTTCTAAAGAATTACTTACTGGATGTAGTTGTGGAGGCAGATTCTTCTTTTACATAAAAGAAGAGAAACTAAAGGAAATACTTGCCCACATTGATGAAGAACCTGTTCTTTCAAAGAGTGAGAAGAAACAAATAGAAGAAGATGTCAGAGAAATTGCAGGCGTTACCAATGAAGAAACTCCAGTCTTCCTTGACTTTGAAAGTGTGAAAATACTCAAACCTGGAAAGTATGTTATAGACCTTCAAAAGTTGTTTGCTGAAGATAAGCCTAAAATATACAAACTTGAGGATGGAAAATATATAATTGATCTTGTGCCATTAACAAAATCAAAGAAGACTACTAGTTAGACAGAAAAGAGGATAAATATGGACGCTAAGAAAATAATTCAGAAGCTGGAACTGAACCCCAGCAGAGAAGAGCTCAGAGAAGTCAAGAAAAAGGCTGATGAGTTCATGTCAAATTTTAGAAAAGAACTTCTTAGACAGGGAGTGAAGGCAGAGGTTTTTGCTGGAGGAAGTTATGCCAAAGGAACTTTGTATAAGAATGAAAGCTATGAGGTAGATATTTTTGTTAGATTCGACTGGAAATATGATGAACTTTCTGATAGGGTTGATTCAGTTTTAAAGAAAATGAAACTAAAGAGCCAGAGAGTGCACGGAAGTAGAGATTACTTTAAAATTAATGAAGGAATTGTAAATTTTGAGGTGGTTCCAGTATGTTCCATAAAAAATCCAAAGGAAGCTAGAAATGTGACTGATTTGAGTTATTTTCATGTAAACTATGTGAGGAAGAAAGCGAAGAGTGAGAAAATGAAAAATGAAATAAGAATTGCTAAAGCATTTTGCAAAGCAAATAGAGTCTATGGAGCTGAGAGCTATGTTCGAGGATTTTCAGGATATGCTCTCGAATGTTTGATTATTAATTATGGCTCATTCTTGAAAATGCTCGGGGCATTGACCAAGGCAGAAGGAAAGATATTGATAGATCCTGAAAAGAAATATAAGAAAAGTGAGATAATGATAAATATGAATGAGAGCAGAACGCATTCACCAATTGTGCTTGTGGATCCAACATGGAAGGAAAGAAACGTTCTGGCAGCTCTGGGTGATGAAACCTTTGAAATTTTTAGAAAGGCTGCAAAGGCATTTTTGGCTAGACCTGATGAAAGTTATTTTGTCAAGAAGGAGATTGATGTGAATAGAATTAGAGAAATGGCTGTGAAGAAAAAAGCAGAGTTCGTTGAAGTGGAAATTGAAACTGATAGACAGGAGGGAGATATCGCTGGAACAAAGATGAAAAAGTTTTCAGAATATCTTAAGGAAGAAATAAGAAAAGATTATCAGATATTGTATGACACATATTCCTACAATCTCGGGCAATCGAGCAAATTGTATTTAGTTTTGAAGAGCAAGGGTGAAATAATTAGAATTGGTCCACCAATTGGAATGAAAGAACATTGCAAGGAATTTAAAAAAAGAAATAAAAGGGTATTCATTAAAAATGGACTGCTCCATGCGATAACTGACGTAAAGTTCTCTGGAAAGGATTTCGTTGAGAGATTTAAAGTATTGAACGATAAAAAGCTCGAACAAATGTCCATATCAGGTTTAATAGCGAAAGGTTAATCATTTTCAATTTTATTTCAATTTAGAATTATTTGAATAATATTAATTGCCGTAGGCTTTCAAAACTTGTTCAAACATGCTGGTTATTGATCCGGAGAATAATTCTGAGTTTAGCCAAACACCCATTTCTTCTTCAACATTTTCAGGAGTAATCATAAACATCATTTCTTTCTTGTCTGAAACAAAGAATCTTGCGCTAGAATCTACAATCTTTGCCTTAACTGGTAACTTGGCATTTAGCTTCTTGATCTTATCGACATCGCCCGAAAGAGCAATTTTAACCTTAATATTTCTCTTCACTAAACTTTCTATTGATTGATTTAAAACTCTACTTTTATCCTCGAAGTCTGCAACTGAAGTGCATATGAATACTTCCTTATTTGCATTTTCGAGAAGTTCTCTAACTCTGGAGATTATCTGAGATCTTCCCTTGAATGAACCTGTGAGATCGCATGACTTTATTGGGACTATGCCAGTAACGTGTAGCTGTTCAAGCTCTGCATATTCAGGTGTACTCTTTAAATTACCAAGAACTTGTACTTTTTCATTTGCATCGGTCATTGCCTTAGATTTCATTTTTTCTATAACTTCCGTTGGTTTTACTGAAATATATTTTACCGGCTTACCAATCTTTACTATTGCAAACCCTCGTTTCTCCAAAGATTCCAATACGTCGTAGGTTCTTGATCTTGGTACTCCAGATAGCTCAGCTATTTCGCCTGCAGAAGCAATTCCTCTTGTCAAAAGAGCAAGCCAAACTTTGGCTTCATAAATATTCAAATCAAAGTAATCTTTGGTTCTTTTGACTAGTTCAGGTTTTATTATCATGGAGGGATAAAAAATGAGGGGTATTTAAATGTTTCGCTTGTAGTTACTTTCTAAAGGTAACATTACTAAAATTAGAATATGAAGTGATTAATGATCAGAGCTGCAAAACATCCGGCAGTTATGAATGGCATTGCAGGGTAAAACTTCCCTTTCTCGGAAAGGTATAGGAGAGAGATTAATCCGATTGTGGCACCAAGAGAAACGATGAGTGCTTGCACTAATCCAAATGTGAGAAGAACAACTCCTGCTAGAATTATTGGGAAAACAATGTCTCCACCCCCCAGGATAGCTACACTTACCTTCACTTTCTTACCTTTTTTGCTTTTGTTTGCCGAAAGTTTTCGATCATTTTTGCCAAGGTATGGAATGAATAACCCGGTAAAGAATCTTAGTTTTTCTATTTGGTATTTGGCCATTTTTTGCATGAAACCTGCATGCCAGACGGCATACATGTCATATATTGAGATTACTATCAATAAAATTATGACTGTCCAAACATTGAAGAGAGGAACGAGAATGGCTGCAACTCCCGGATATATTAGTGGTTCGGTGAGATTATGCACAAAAATATTTCTTTGATAAACCTTTATTGATGAGAGGGCAAGCCCAAATACCAAAGCAATTGCCGATGAATACATAAGAAATGAAAGGGCTGCGTTTAGAGTTACTGCGATTGCCAATGCTACAACAAAAAAGAACCATAGTCTGAGGAAAAATTCTGCTTTAAACTTCATGAGCACAAACATTAATCCTGCGGCGATGAATATGGCGATTATGATTGAGAATAGATTAATTTGTGGATTTGTCTCGGGAGGAGGACTTGTTCCATAGGGAAGATTGTAGGTAGTAATATTTGTTAGTGTTCCATTGACAATTGCAGATTCTACCTGTGGAGTATAGAATGAGATAACCGCTATACCGATTAATTGGGCGATTATGAATAACCCTATCAAAATTAGAGTTATTTTTATATTATGTTTCATTTTTTAATGGAATTACTTAAGTCTCACTGTTTCAAGATTTCTTGGTGCGACAGTTTCTATTCTATTTTGCTTGTATAACGAAGATGCTAGGTCCAAGCATCTGGAAACTTCACCATGATTTACAAGAATCTTCTTTGGCTTGGGCATCATTCTACTAATGTACTGTAAAAGTTCATTTCTGCCGGAGTGTGCAGATAGTCCGTTTAGAGTTTCAACTTCCATTTTTACCGTTATCTTTTCTCCAGAATTGTCTTTTCCAAGAAGAACTTCACGATTACCTTCTTGCAATTGCCTTCCGGGAGAACCAATTGCCTGATAACAACCAAAAAGTATCAGATTGTTGGGGCTGTCTGCTAGATTTTTGAAATATTCGACGGATGCACCACCAACAAGCATTCCTGAAGTTGCGATAATTATGCATGGACCACCCTCTATGACTGCTTGTCTTTCTATTGGACTTCCAACTCGTTTTATTATATCTGATGTGAATGGATTATTATCCTGGAAGATTTGATTTCTTACTGAAGCACTGAGAAAATCAGGATAGGCTGTGTGAATTGCAGTAATGTCCCATACAATTCCATCTATGTAAACTGGTATCTTTGGAAGAAGACCAGTTCTAACTGCCTCTTCGACTCTGAGAATTGTTTCCTGGGCGTGTCCCAATCCAAGTTCGGGGAGAAGGATTTTGCCTTTTCTTTCAATTGTTTTCTTTGCAAGTTCTATAAATTTCTGTTCGGTCTCCTTTCTGGAAGGAAGAATGTTTTCCTTACCACCATAGGTAGATTCCATGGTTATTGTTTCAACTCTTGGAAAATGATTTGCAGCGGGATCTAGAAGCCTTGTTTTGCCATAATTTGTGTCTGCACCATAGACTAGATTGTGCAATCCATTTCCAATGTTGATATGTACTTGTGCAGAACCAAGAACGTGTCCCGCATTGTATAGAGTTATTCTAATATCAGGTGTGATGTCTGTGACTTCCCCATAATCTAAACAGATTGAATGACGGACCATTTCTTTTATGTCTTCCGCTCTGTAGAGTGGAGAGGCTGCCTGTTTGTATGCTACACCTACAAAGTCTAGTGCTGAAAGTGCGGAAATGTCTCTAGTTGGAGGAGTCATGTAGACTGGACCCTTGTATCCCATTTTGTAGAGATATGGAATTAATCCGGAATGATCAAGGTGAGCGTGACTTAGAATTATTGCATCAATGCTGTTAAGATCTCCAACTTCGGCAACGTCAAGATAGGGAAACTTTTCAGGACCTTCAGTTATGGCTGGATTTATTCCACAGTCAAGAAGAATCTTTGATTTTGGAGTATGGAGAAGAAGACATGAACGTCCTACCTGCCTGCCTGAGCCAAGGTATGTTAATCTTACCCAGATGTCCATCTTTTCAGGATTCCAGTCTGTGTATATCTTCTTTCCTATGTCATTCAGGAATTTACGTCGGTAATTGTTATTTGCATAGAGAACGGATCTAATTTTTTCAGTAATTTTGCTTGGAATAATTGGACTTCTCTGCACGGTTGGAACCCAGAATGTTGATTTCCTTATGTCTGAAAGAATTGAACCCTGCTTTCCAATTACCATGCCTGGTTTTTTAGCTTCAACTATAACCGAACTTCTTTGGGTATCGAATATGACCTGAGTTATCTCTGCTTCCTCAGGGACTAGAGCGCGAATTGTCTTTTCAGTTTCTTCTTCTGAAAGAAGAATGCTGTTTTCCGAACGAAGTTCTACTCTTTTCTTTATTCGATCTACTACTGCCTTAACTCTACTTTCTCCAGTTTTAAAGAATTCCTTATTTTCAGTGTATATGACTATATTTGCACCCTCAAAGACTGCATCGCTGATTAGTCCTGGTAACTCTTCCTTAATACTCTTCAAGATATCTGCCATTTTAAATTATAATTATTATTTGTATTCTGCAACTATTTCCTCAGAAACGACATGTTTTACTCCGTCCTTTGTTATGGTGAATACATCGATACCATTTCCTGAACCTACATCTCTCTGCGTTGATGACTTGAGAGATTCCTTTGCCAATTCCACTGCTTCTTTGACAGTTAGATCCTTCTTGTACATTCTTTCTAGGAAACCCATTATGTAGGGCATTCCGGATGAGAAATTTGCATCATAGTCTTCAACTTCCTTTACCGAACCTGCTGGTTCTATTGAAAATAGATATGTTTTACCATCCTCATCTACTCCACCTATTAGAGTGCCTACAATACTTGGGAGCATTGAAGGATTTCGTATGTTTCTATATGTTAAAAGAGCAAGAAGATGTGCTGCTTCTTTGACGTTTACCTTTGACTTTGTCTTAAGTTCCTTTAGTCTAAGTTCTGCAGATAGTACTTTATTGGAAAGTTGCATATCTGAAACGCTTCCAGTGTTTGAAACAAGGATATGGTCATTTATTTGAGTAATTTTTTGAGCATTTTTTTCCAGGACTATTGAACCCGCCGTGCCCCTTCTGTCTGCACCCATGACTACTCCGTCCTTGCATACAATTCCAACTAGGCTTGTACTTGATTTCAGTATAGATTTTTTGATATCCTCGTCCATTTTTAAGAAATGTTATTATTAGAATTGTTTAATGGTATTTAAGGTTTATGGTTGCGATTCTGGAGAGGAAACTGAACCTTCCTTCTTTAGTTTTATGATCTGATCAACGAAGCTTTCTATCTTCTGCTCGTGGCTTACTATGATTATTTGACCAATTTTTAGCTCGTCCAGGACTTCTCTCACCTTGTCCAGCTGTATCTCGGAGAATCCATCAGTTGGTTCGTCCAGAACTATGATGTCTCTTGTTCGAATTGTGCTCATTATTGAGTTTATTGTCTGATTCAGTGCTAGTCTATAGGCTAGAGCAATGGCAGTTCTTTCTCCTCCCGAAAGGAAATCATACTCCATTTCTGCATCTCCCTGCATGATTAAAGGAGTAAAGTTCTCATCCAATTGCACTTCAAATGAATCTCCTGCTAACATTCTAAACCATTTGCTGAAAAGCTTGGCAAACTCAGTCCTCAGCTTGATTAGAACGTTTCGTTCGGTAAAGTCTAGGAGACTGATGAATTTGTTTGAAAGCCAATCTATTAGTTCGGATAGTTCGGACATCTTCTTCTTATCACTCTCTTTTGTTGAGATTATACGTTCCAGTAGCAAGGCTTCCTTTTGTGTAAGTTCGAGCTCTTTTTTTAGTTCCGCAACTAGAATCTCAGCATTTCTTTCTGAAATAAATGCTTTTTTCAGATCATCCTCCTTAATCTTGTAGGCCATTGCAAATTTAGAAAACATGGAAATGTTCTCCTTTAGGCTGTCGAAGTGCTTATTGAGAAGAGATATATCTTTTTCCAGTGAATCCTTTTGCTTTGATATTTCATCTCTCTTTTTCCTCCATCTTCCAAGTTCACCCAACCTGGATTTTGCTATTTCCAAATCTAATTTTCTCTGCTCGAGAGTTGTACGTTCTGCCCTTTTTTGCTGGATGGTTTTATCGATTTCTATTTTTTGTTCTTTTAGATTTATTAAATCCTTCTTTAGATTTGTGAGCTTTGTGTCCATTTCATTTAGAATGTTAAGTTTGTGGAAGTCTGGAACGTCCTGAAGACAGGTGGGGCATAGATCTATTTTGAAAATATTTTCCTTTTTTATGCTGATTACCGATGATTCTTTGTCTGAGGAAGATATCTTTCCTGAAATTTCAATTAATTGATTGTTAAGACGGTCTGTTTCCTGTCTCTTTATAGCAATCTGCTCCACAATGGTATCGAGCATGATCTGATCGAAGGGAAACTTTTCAGCTTCGGCAATGTTCTTTTCAGCTTCGTCCAATTCTTTCTTTGCGCTGGAAAGAGTTTCTTTCTTTGAATTTAGAAGAATGATTGCTTTTTCCACTTCCTTTTCTAAATTTTCTTTTTCCTTTATTTTTTTCTCAATATCTTTCAGTTCGGATTCCTTTAATTTTCTAAATTTTGTTTTTTCGCCAACCTGTTCTTCTTCTGTGAATATCTTTTTCTGAAGGTCTTCCTGGGCAATGACTAGTTCTTTTATTTTAGACTTATCATTTTCAAGAGACTTTAGTTCTATTTGAAGCGTTTTTAATTTATCCTTTAAATGTATGAGTAGGACATCTAAATTTTCTCGCATGTTTTTGTATCTCTCTATACCAAATACGTGCCTTAGAACGTTCAAACGAAGTTCCGAATCTTCCAGTATGATTTGTTTCATTTGTTCTTGGGGAGTGTAGATGGTATAGCGATAGAGAAGATTATTCTTCTTGATAAATTCTGGAGGATAGCCGAGAATTTCAATTATTTTTGTTTTTAATTCTGTTACCGAAAGGTCAGACCTTTCTCCATCCAAAGTAATTGCACAGTAATCGCTCCCAATGGATTTGGAACCTCTCTTGAGCCCACGTTCTATTATTATTTCCTTTCCGTTCACTTCAATTTCCAGAAGAACATCTGCGCTATCTGCACCATTGCGAAGAAGAGCAAGTCCCTTCTGTCCTGGCTGAAGGCCAAATAGGGCAAATTCTATGGCGAGAAGAATTGTTGTTTTTCCAGAGCCTATATCTCCTGAAAGTAGAAGTTTTCCTTCTGGAAAAGTTACGTCCAGGTTTTCATAACTTCTGATATTTGTTAGTTTTATTCTTTTAAATCTCATTTTTCCAGCACCTTCATTATTTCCGAGACTAGGCGTTCTTCAAATATATTCAATCTTTCCTCGTCTGCCTTTTCTATTTGGAGGGATTTCATTAGTTGAGGGATTAGATTGTTGAATGGGCTAGGGTTTGTTTCTTCGAATCTTTTAATTATCATGGCTTCAAGGTTTGCCGAATCTAGGAAGTCTGACTTAACTTCCGAATCCTGAAGATGAAGTTTAGTTATGCTTTTGATAACTGTGTATGCTCCATTTGCCTTCGCGTAATCTTCTATTTTTTTGAAATCTATATCTGCGCTCTTTCCTTTTTCAATTATTCCATACATTTTGAGAATTAGAATTTTATCCTTTAGATTATGTTTTTCCAACTCCAGAAGAAGCTCATCCGTTGTGGACAATGCATTTTTCACTTCCTTGTCAATTATTACCAGTTGTTTGAGTTTAATACTTTCTCGAGTTATTCTTCCATCCGCGTATATGTAGAATGAACCACCCTGCAGTTCTTCAAGCTCTGAAAGATTATTTGGGAATGTTGGTCCTGAATAAACTCTATTTTCTTTGCAATAGTTTATGTGCAAATGCCCTAGGGCAAGATAGTCTACCTTTGGAAGGAAATTGTGATCGACTGCTTTTATTGGCAGCCTGCCAATTGCATCTCTAAGAGCAGTATGCAGGACAAGAATTTTAAAAAACCCTGGAGCATCATCTAATTTTATTCTTTCTATGTCATCCACTTCCAGGCCAGATTTTTTTCCAGGGTATCCATAGAAAACGGTTTTATTGTAAACTGTTGGTTGTAGCACAATTTTACCATCTTTCTCATGGAACAGGGAAATGTTTCTGCAAAATCCTGATTTTTCCAGGACGTCCAGGAATGTTTTACCAGAAGCAGAATAGTCATGACTTCCTGCAATGAGGAAGACAGGAATCTTGTGTTCATGGAGTTTACGAAATTCATTGAACGTATCCTTTAGGATGTCAATGGGAGGATAGGAAGTATCGAACAGGTCACCGGCAATGATTACGAATTCGACTTTTTCGGAAATGCACTTATCTACTGCATACTTGAAGCTATCGAGATTCAATTCCTTCAGTTCTGGCTGTCTCCATCCTCCAAGATGGCAGTCACCAAGGTGTGCAAATTTCATAAAATTCTGAGATTTGGTGTTTATTTATAGATTGTTGTGATTTGATTTACATCTACTTAGTTGAGAGTACAGGTCACATTTGGATAGTGCACATATCCGCTGGCATATTCGGTATTGGAACCACAATCGACGACACAGGTAGATTCTCCAGCAGCCCACCAGGTGTTCGGATCGTGACATTCATTTGAACAAGAGGTTGCACAAATAATTCCGTTTAGAGGAACTGTCGAATTTTTTGATCCAATAGGACATACTGGGGTTTCTGCAGTTCCAGAGCTGACTATGCAACTACATCCAGTTGCTCCACCCCAGGCAGTTCCATTTCCATAGCATCCTGCGACTGCGCAGCCAGTTGTAAGCCCTCCGTTAGCACATGATTTTGTTTCACAGACACCGTTGACGGAAATTTGATCTGCAGTGCATGAAACTGGAGGATTTCCAGAAGGAGATGCTGAAGGTGTAGATGGAGCTAAAGTTCCGCAGGTTATTGTCTGAGTGATGATTGATTTATCACATAGAGCAAAATCATTCCCCACATAGGTTGCAGGTTCTATTTCTAGTATGTGGTTGCCAGTTGTTAGAATATCATTTTCATATATTTCAGTTGAATAGTTTCCTGGAAATAGTCCTGTGAAATTATCAGAATTTGAATCTATGAAAAATATTCCCTGATCGGGATTGAGAAGTTGTTTTGTTTTATCACCCACATTACCTACTCTGATGTATGCTCCATCTACCTTGAATAGCCCCGAGTTGTATAGACGCAGGGAAATCTTGCCCTCTCCACAGGTATAGCTAGCTACTGAAAGAGTAATTCCATCTTGACATGATGCAGTTTCCTTAGGTATCTGGAGATATAGATAATTGTAGACTAGAACGCTTATTCCAATTGCGATTATAATTAGAAGCACGTAGCTAATTATTTCACTTATTCCTTTTTTATTTTGTCTTTGCAAGATGTTCATCTCCCCTATTCTTAATACTGAACGTATAAAATACCTTTCCATTTGATAAATCAAGAGTAATGTTTTCTCCAGAACTAAAATTGACTGTAATATTATTAGAACCTGGAGAAGGGACTATGTTTGAAGTTACTATGGAATTTGTGCTGGGAGGAGTGATTGTTATTTTTGTTAATCCTGAGGAGTTACCATATATGAAAAGAAATTCTGTATCTGGGCTAAGTGAAGAATAATAATCTGTAAGATTTTTCATTATATCTTGAACTCCTTGATCTGATATGGAATTGAACGTACCATAGTCCAATAATCTGGCTCCCTCGAATGATGCTTCATTGGAACGGTCATAGTATGAACCATCTTCTTTGGTTGCGCTGGTGTTGGAATATATTGTTCCGAGTCCTAGTAATACAAACACAATTATTACAGCAGCTATTAGAAAAAATTGCCCTCTTTTATACATACTAAAGGATGGAAAAACATGTTTTTATATGTTATTGGAGAAAGATTTATCTCTTCCTAGTTTTGGGGAGATATCTTTGTAGTTCCATTTCAAGTCTCCTAAACTCTGCTCTAGCTTGATAGGTTGCTCCTGAAGGAATCCAGTCTTCTCTTGGCTGAACAGAAAAATATTTTCTAACGGCAAGTTCAATCATACTCTGAGGTATGTCTCCTCTTGGAAATTTCCTTGAAGAATAATTTCTTGCCATGAATAGAACAATCCAGAAGAGTATATAAAAATTGTGTAGACGGGGAGCTTGCTTGGACTGACACTGCAAGTTTTTCCTTAACCTTCTCGGCTTTGTGCCCCTGTAGGCACCGCATTTCCTGTTTAGGGCTGCTCCGATCAAGGCCTGACCCATTTCGCAGGAGCACGATCGAACAGGACAAAACGTCAACGTTGGTTGAGGGACTTTCAATCCCAAACCGTACGTACTCCTTTAAGCCCACCTAAAGCTCGCTTGTGAATGGCGCAGAGCTAACACGCCGGCTCGTCTACATGAAAACTGAGAAGGAGGTATATTTAAACGTTGTTAAAAAGAGATTTTAGGATGAAATTTCTTCCTTGAGTTTGTACATATCTTCGTTGTAGCTGCGTCTCTTGGAAGATTTTAGAGCAAGAAGAAGTATCACTAGAACTATTAGTAGAATTAGAGTCGTACCTGTAAGCATTAGGAGTATTGAAATGTCCATAAATTTTTATCGTTGGAATGTATTTAAGGATTATTGTAATGAGTTATCCTAGTGTACCACTTGGACCTGGAATTCGGATTATGTGTGTTGCAACTCTATGCGCTCTGTCTAGTGGGACTGATTTGAGAAGAGAATTATATTTTCGTCCGTCTTCCCATAATTCTATTACTCTCTTTTCAATACCTTTCCCTCCAAGCACTATTGGATGCCCTTCTGACGCAGGTCTGCCATATAATTGATTGGAAGGGACAATTGTATAGTTAATAAGATAATCCATTGAAGATTCTACTTGTTGTGCTAATGATTTAGAAAGTTTCTTTTTTTCTTGTTCTGACATGAGTTGACCAATGTAGGTCAACTGGTTATCCATATCGAACGCGCATAAAATACTTGTATCAGGCATAAATTTAATTGAAGGATATACTTTTTAAGGATTATTGTGATAAAGATTACATTCTTTCTAGGACATTTATTCCTAGTAAATGCAATGCATTCTTTAGAACTTGGGAGAAGCAGTCTACCAGGACAAGACGGAACTGCTCTTGCTCTGAGCCTATGACTTGATTGGCATGGTAGAATTCATTGAAAACCTGGGAAAGTTGAAATGCATAATTTGCAACTAGATTTGGTGCCAAAGAAGAGTATGCATGGGCAACAATGTCTGGAAATTTATTTAGCTCATTGATTAGAAGTTTTTCTTTTTCATTGACATCCTTTGCTTTGAATGTAGACTTTTTGTATTTTGATTTTGCCAAAATGCTCTTTGCTCTCGCATATGAGTATAGGAGGTAGGGGCCCGTATCGCCTTCGAACGTCAGAGCTTTTTCTTTGTCAAAAACTATAACGCTGTTGGAGCTCTGTTTGAGCATGGAATATTTTATTGCGGCAATGGAAATTTTTAGAGCTCTGTCCGATAGATCTTTTTGAGATAATTTTTCTCGCTTAGCAATTTCAGATTTTGCATAATCTTGAACTTCTTCCATGAAACTCGAGTACAAAATGTTATCGCCAGTTCTTGAGGACATCTTTCCAGAAGGCAAACGAACCATGCCGAAAGTTAAAAATTTGTAGGCATCCTTCTTTTCAAAATTCATTAGCTCGAGCGTTTTTACGAGCTGTTGGAAATGGAGATTCTGTTCATCACCTACGGTTACCAAGTATTCGTCTGCATGGAATTTTTTTATCTTTTCTTCTGCTAGAGCTAAATCCTTTGCTGAATAGAGCACCGTTCCATCTTTCCTGAGAAGCACCCAAACGCTTAAACCGTAATCTTTGAGATCCATTATGGTTGCTTCATCCGAGATTATTGCAATTCCTTTTTTTACCAGCTCATGAGCAATCTTTTTTCCAGGGGCTTCTGCTTGACTTTCGAAAAAGTGAATATCGAAGTGCGTACCGAGCTCTTGGTATATCTTTTTCCAGGAGTCTATGGAAAGTTGACGCGTTTTTTTCCATAGTTCATTTATTTTCTTATCTTCTTTTGATTCTATCTTTCTATTGATTTCGTCTACTTCTACTTGAAGCAATTCATTTTCTGCCAATCTTTTAACTGCATCGACATAAATGCCTGCAATCCAAGATTCGTCTGCCGTTAGTTTATCTTTCTTGTGGAAATTAGTATAGCACCAAATCCATTTTGCGATGTGCATGCCCGTATCTCCGCTATAATTAGCACGAATTACTTTGTTACCGGAAAATTCGAATATTCTAGCCAAACTTTCTCCAAGACTTGTTCCTCTTATGTGACCAACGTGGAATGCCTTGTGAGTGTTGGGTTGAGAGAACTCGATTAAAATCTTTTTATTGCCCTTTCCCTGACCAAATTTATCTTTCTTCTTGAGTATTTCTTTCAGTACATCTGAGGCAAAGGATGTCTTATTTAGAAAGAAGTTTATGTAT
>JBAXMY010000018.1:0-13736 GCA_037134055.1 archaeon | reverse complement strand
CAATGCCTCCAAACTGCCCAGGGAATCTGCCTTAATGATAATGCCTTGCTTATCTAAAATAATTGCACCAGCGACTTCCTTTTTGAACTCTGCTTTTATTTTTTCCAAATTGCCCTTAACTTCCTGGAAAGGCATCCCTGGAAGAACATCCTCTTTCCCAGACAAGTGAATTCTTATTCCAGTTGCAGCACTTGCTTCCTTCACGACCTTATACTTATTGGAAAGAGGCATGATCTCATCAATGGAACGCACCTTACTAACAATGGGCTCACCAAAACTAGCAATCGCAATTTCCTCTCCCTCATGAAGTATTCCATCATACAAAATAGCTTCAATATTAACGCTTGTCTTCTCTTTCTTAACTTCAAGAATAACTCCCTTAGCTTCCTCTCCAACCTTTAGTCTTTCCTTCAAAAATCTTTGACACAATCCACAGAGAACAAAAATCAATTCGGAAATCCCCTCTCCACTTCTTGCAGAGCATGGAACTATTGCCACTTCTTTTGTAAAATCAGTTACTTCATAGAAGAGAGAAGAATCAAATCCATGCTCCTTTAAACTTCCCTGGAATGTCAGCAGACATTCTTGGAACTCACTGCTCACATTTATCGCCTGTCCTTCAATACTTTCCTTCAAACCATCATGCTTCTTCCATCCAGAGATATTATCCACCTTATTCAAAGCCACAACGAAAGGCACTTTATTTGCCTTGAGAATAGAGATTACTTCAGCCGTCTGTGGCTTTATGCCTTCCTTGATACTTACCACAAGAATTGCCAAGTCAGCAAGTGCCCCTCCTCTTTTCCTTAGATTTGTAAATGCGGCATGTCCAGGAGTATCAATAAATAAGAATCCAGGGATATCCAACCTAACTCCAGACTTTGCAACAAGAGGACAGGTCTTCATTATCTGTTCAAGAGGATATTTGGTAAAGCTAATCTTTTGGGTAATTCCTCCAGCTTCGTCTGCCTGCAAATCACTTCCTCTAAAGCAATCTAAAATGCTCGTTTTCCCATGGTCTACATGTCCTGCTACCGTTACAATTGGTTGTCTTATTTTCATTTTCGTTTCTCCTAAATAAAACACAAAAAACGAAGTTAAAAGCTTTTGCTTAACGCTATCTAGGTTTCCACTTAACCAATCTATCTGTCAAATCTGGATATGAAAGCCTCTTACCAGAATATTTATCTAAATACCCTTTGTAATCCGGAATGTATTGTATTCCATTTTCCTGCATGAACTTGGTGAGATACCTCTTATCTATGTCTTCATTTCCCTCAATTGTGGCAGCAGTTTTACCAGAATGATAGAAAGAAAATGCCTTTTCTCCAAGAACCTCTCTAAACTTCAGTCTGTCTGCACTATTGATATTATCCATAGAATCGGCTTCAACCTTCTCCGTTCTCGCAACATCATCGTATGCCATGCTAAACCTTTGCTTCTGCGTTGTCACACATCCAGATGCAAAAACCATTGAAGATAATGCCACTGCCGAATATAGTTTATTTAATTTTACTCGCATGTTCAGATGCACCTATCTCTTATAGGACGGGATTTCTCTTCCAGTTGGCTTCCAGTCCTTAGCCCAGTCTATCAGTTGGCTGTATTTGACCATCTCACCGGTTGAAGAAAGATGATAATTCCCAATTGGATCTAAGCTGATGTTCCTTTTCTTTTCCCCAGTCTCCTGCTGGTAAGTTAATCCATAATCTTCCCTAAATTCTCTTTTTACTTCAAAAATATTTGCATAACCACTTAGAGTGGCGTCTCTTCCTTCCAAACCTGAACGAATTTGCGCAAGCTGAACTGCCTTTGATTCCATTACCTCTTCAAATATGTCCCTATCCTTTTTGATGCAATCCACTACATTTTGTATCACACCACCAATCGCTATCTCGGCTACTACTCCCGGAACAGTGCCACATCCACTAAGCCCTAAAGAAACGGCCATGGCCGGTACAACAATGCACCTTCTCAACAAATTATTTTTCATTTTAATATTCTTCTTCCACAATGGGAGATTCTTCTTCATCTGCAACGGCTTTCTTCTCTTCCTTCCTTTCTACAGGCTCGGCACCCTCTTCCAAGTCCTTTTCTGTTATTTCGCTTATGAATGCCTTAAAAATCTTAAATTGGCTTGCAGGAA
The DNA here is from genome assembly GCA_037134055.1 of archaeon. Taxonomy (GTDB): domain Archaea; phylum Nanobdellota; class Nanobdellia; order Pacearchaeales; family GW2011-AR1; genus JBAXMY01. Next base: position 11,590 of record JBAXMY010000018.1, on the reverse strand, counting down.
TTCTTGTTCCAGCCTTCGTAAATCCCGTATACCTATCTGATTTAACAAACTCCCTGATTGTGACTCCCCTCTTTCCTCCAAAATCATCTATCCTTATCACTATCTCCGTATCATTGTTCTTTTTTACCGTACCTATGTCTTTTTCCATATTTTTTAGGGGAGTGGTTTCTATTTAAAGATTTAGATGATATAATACATCTTTGATGAGTAGAGATTAAATTATTATCTTGGAAAAATCAAAATTGTCTCCATGTCCCACATACTTTGGAACGAGTATGTATGGACAGCCATATTTTCTAGCACCACCAATATCTTTGATAGGATTATCTCCTATAACCAAAAGTTCTCTGGGAAGAACATTAAACTTGCTATAAATTATGGAAAAATCCTTTCTGGGAAGTTGATTTAACATTATAAAATCTGCAAACCTATCCAAGCTCATTCCAGATTCTGGATGGTTACCAAAACATTCTTCCAAGTCAAATTTAACACTCTCCACAAGCATATCCGAACTTCCAACAATTTTTATATATTTAGAGTCACATCTATCAAAAAAAGATTTCAATTCATTTCTAGGAGGCATAATGTTCTCAGCGTCATCTGCACAAAGAACTGTCCCACATATGTCCAAGGCAATTACCCTAATGTTTTCCATAAAATTGTAGAAAACACATAATTTAATTAGTTATCTATTCTTCTCGAAGTATGAAACTTAAACCGATTAAAATAGGTAAAATCAAGATAAAAACTCCTCTTTTTCTTGCACCCATGGTAGATGTTACCGACTTACCATATAGGTTGATGTGTAGAAAGGCTGGAGCGGGGATGGCATGTACGGAAATGTTATACCTGGATGCAATCCTCCATGAAAATCCCAAAACCCTGCGTCTTCAGAAAACGAATTCCAAAGACACACCTTCAGGCATACAAATAACTGGCAATACTCCCTCTGAATTTTTAAAGGCGCTACCCTATCTAAAAAAATTTGACATAGTTGACATAAACTGTGGATGCCCGAGTGAAAAGATAATTGGAAATCAGGCAGGATCATACCTATTAAATAATCCAGAAAAGATTGAAGAAATAATTAAAATTCTGAAGTCTGCTGGCCTGACAGTTACAGCCAAGATCCGTCTAGGCTACAATTTCAACAATGCTCTCAAAATTGCAAAAATGATTGAGAAAGCAGGGGCAGATGCCCTGACAGTGCACGCGAGACTTGCAACGGAAGGCTATGACAAAAAAGCCGACTGGAATGAAATAAAAAAGATTAAACAAGCCCTGCATATTCCAGTAATAGGTAACGGAGACATCCTAAGGGAAGAGGATGTTCTTGCAATGCTGAAGATAGCAGATGGAGCAATGATTGCCCGTGGTGCCATCGGTGATCCACTCATCTTCAAACGAACGCTTCACTATTTGAAGACTGGAAAGAAAATACCTTTCTCATTCAAAGAAAACATAAAATCTTTCAAGGAATATCTCCAACTTTCAAAGAAGTATGACTGCATAGACATTCCAAGAATGAAGTATCTTGGAAGTAAATTTATCAAGAATACTGAAGGGGCTGGAAAACTACGCATGCAATTAATGCAGTTAAAAACTTTTGAGGAAATATTCAATTTTGTGGATAATCTGTAAACTTTATCACATATAATTTTATAAATGCTGAATAGAACAGAATTAAATGAGAAAGAAAGATGGCCGGCTAGAAGAAATTAGTTCAACTCTCACGGAAGGTGCTCAAATATTTAAGAAAGCTGAAGAATCAATTGATGAACTGACAACAATATATGGGTTACATTTAAGAAAAGAAAATAAAAAAATGCCTAAAGCATTGAGGAAATTACGAGATTCCTGGTACAATATGAATATATATTTTGAAGAACATGGTAGTACGATGTTCTATCAAACCATGAGAAATCAAGTTCTTGGAGCCGCAAAAAAAGTATTATCTCCTGAAGAATACTGCACAGTCTATGGAAATGCTAAACAATCGAGAAAAGGAATAGGTTTCAAATAAATCTATTTCATATCTTCTTTGTAAAATCTATCATATGCCCTTGCATTTCTTGGATGAATCGTCCGGTAGTACTTATTTAATCTGTGAAATTCCTTTTCTCCCAGCCCCATCTGAACAATGCCTAAAAGAGAATCCAGATATGGTTCAATAATCCTGGGATCTTTTTCCTTCCTGGTGATTATATCATTAACTTCTCTGATCAAAGCGGGAAGATGATTTCTTTTTAAGTTATCCTGAAAGGATTTTATCATATTCACTAGAGGTTCAATTGTTTTATCAGTCATATTATCATCAAGAGAGATGATCTATAAATAACCTGCGCACGGTCCTCATCAAAACATTTAAATACATCTTACGTATATCTATACGTATGAAAATACGTAAGGAAGATATAGTAAGAATAGCTTTAGGGTTCGGAGGCAACCTAAGAAATAGTTCTAGTCTAGACTTTGCCTTAGAAAAGCAAGAAGAAACCAAACTAGGAGAGTACAAAAAACTCGCTTATTTGCTTAGAGCAATTTTAGTAGACCACCCATTTAGTGATGGAAATAAGAAAACTGCAACATTCGTTGCATTATCTTTTGCAGAAGAAAACAAAAAACAAGTGGATGAAGAAATTCTAAAACACCAAATTCAAGCTATCGCAAGTAAAAACCTAATAAATATTCGAGTAATCGAAGAGAGAATAAAAAATGCCATTAAATGAAAAGAAAATTCAAGCAATTTTTAAGAAATATAAAAACACATTTGAAGAGTTAGAACACTATGACCAAACAAGAGAAAAACTTTGGGCTAAAAAGAAACTTAATTTGACTATACATCAAAGAGTAATAAACAAACTTAAAGAAATAAGAAAAGAAACGGGAAAACCAATATCACGAATAGTTGAAGAAGCGTTTAGCTAACTAATTTATCTTCTTCCACCAAATCTTCCGCCACCACGTCCACCACGTCTGTCTCCACCTCTTCTGTCACCACCATCTCTGCCTCTGCCCTCTCCTCTTCTTTGTCCACCAAAGGCTCTACCCCTAACATCTCCGAACTTTACAAATACTCTTTCGAATTCTGGAAGTTCCATCCTTTCTATTTTCAATGAATCATCTTCAAGCACTCGAGAGAAATTATCGTAATCTCTGTTGGAAACAAGACTAATTGCTTTTCCATCCTTACCAGCACGGGCAGTTCTTCCAATTCTATGAATATAGTCCTTGCTGCTGTTTGGCAAATCGTAATTATAAACGTGCGACACTCCCTTTATATCGAGTCCACGAGCTGCCACATCAGTGCAGACAAGCACGAACACTCTACCCTTGTGGAAATGTTCCATTATGGCATTTCTCCTCGCCTGAGTCAGTCCACCATGAATAGCCATTGCTTCTATATCGTATCTCGCAAGATTTCTTGCGACGAAATCAGTATTTGTTCTCGTATTGCAGAATACCATGACGAGTCCTTCATGTTCATGCTTAAGCAAATGAACAAGAAATGAAAATTTGGCTTCTTTAGGAACGTCATAATAACACTGACTCAACTTCGAAGGATCAACGTAGCTATCAACGGCCACTTCTTCAGGACTTTTCATATATCTTGCAGCAAGATGACTTATGTCCTGTGAAATAGTCGCCGAAAACAAGAATGTCTGCCTGTCTTCAGGGCATGATTTGATTATTGATACAACATCATCAATGAATCCCATGTCCAACATTCTGTCCGCTTCATCCAGTACCAATGTCTTAATCTTATCAAATTGAATTGTTTCCCTTTCCATATGATCAAGAATTCTTCCAGGTGTTCCAACAACTATATCTGCCCTTCTTAGAGCATATATCTGTGGTTCAATCCCAACTCCACCATAAACTGCAGTCACATGCAAACCCTTGTGCTTAGAAAAATGAGTAAGTGCCTGAGTAATTTGCTCTGCCAACTCTCTGGTTGGTGTCAAAATAAGTGCTTGTAATCCTGCACCAGGAATCGCCTTATCAATTATACTTGCTCCAAACGCGAGCGTCTTTCCAGATCCAGTTGCACTTCCACCAATGATATCCTTTCCCGCCATTGCGAGCGGAATTGCCATTGCTTGAATTTCCGTAGGCTCTGTAAACTTAGCTTCGACTATGGATTTGATTAAATCTTCGCTTATTCCTAATTTCTTGAATGATTCCATTCTATGTTTTACCCGTTTGGGTTTCCTATTAATAGTAAACTGAGAAATCGAGGCACGAGGCCTATTTCTCTAACACGATTAATAATAAATATGAGAAATGAGGGTATTTAAAGCTACGCAAGAATCACAAAAAATCAACCAATCCAAGTCCTGACCTTTTCGACACTCTTTTCAGCCGTCTTCCTTATTTCATGGATAGACTTCTCCTTTCCGGCTTCACCTTTCATTATATCTTGCATAACATTCTCAACTTTCTTGGAAAGAAGGATCGCATTCTCTTCACAGTACTTCTGAAATTCTCTATAAACCTCTTCATTAACACTAAGAGTCACCTTTTTTTGCATAATTTAACTAATACTCTCTCATATTTAAACACTTCTGTCTACTTACATATACTTCCATGGAAGTATAGTTTTAACCCTAGAAACACCTTTCTTTTCTATGAAAATCATACTTTCCGACTTGAGACTCCAAGACTGAATCGGTCATTCTTTCAGGAGGAGAAATTTTATTATGAACGAATGGAACTACCTGCTCATTATAGCTCTCCTTAGCCCAATCTCTAGTTTCAACATATGCCTTTCTCAACTCTCCAGAATAATAATATAACATACTACCGAGGGTGATTGAAGCAATCAATGATTCCAAGGCAATTCTTTTTTTTACTTTAGGTTCAAGATGAGAGATTATTTTAGGAAGTCTAGGACGTTTTTTAGGATCAGAACAACCCATCAGTTCATTTGAAGCATCTAATGCATATCCGAGATATCCTCCATTTAAAAGCCCGATTCCGAAAGAACAAGCCGTTCCTATAGCAATATTCTTCAAACTTCTTTCTCCAGACAAGAGATAAACTAAAGGGCTGACTGCTAAATTAAAAGCAGTGCAGTATAACCTATCGAATGTTCTTATGGTTAACTCACTGGATTGTTTTCCAATACCTACAAAATCCATACATTTTCCCCTACTCCATTCGTATGCTGGCCCAAGTCCAGCATAGCTAGCGGCTCCAACAATTAGTTTTGATTTGAGTGAAACAGCATTTGACATTCCAGAGAACACAGTTTCTGCTACAACGTATATTGGAAAACATTCTGCACATTGCCCGGTAGTACCGACTGCACGAGACCTTACAAAATTCCAATAATTCTTTGCCATTTCTTTTATTGTTACCATAAAATTCCCTAGAATGCTGTTATTTAAAACTGTCTATGGATTACTAGATTACTATCAAATCTTACCCTGAAAATAATACCGAATAGACGCCAAAGTGTTCTCAATCTTAAAAAACAATTTGTTTCTCGTCCAAATTTGCAGGGATTGTGAGTCATACATCTCAAGAATAGAGTAACTGCCAACAACATTGAAGCCCATCTTTTTTGCCGTCAGAAAGACTCGTCCAATATGTTCTGGATGAGCAACAATAACCAAATTAGTGATTTTTGCTTTCTTTGCCTGCAATAATGCAGAATATGTATCAGTATAAGGTCTGTTTCCAGGAAGATTTCCCCTAGTTGTCAAAATAGGTTTCTTCTTTAAGTGCAGTGCGACAATATCTTCGGCGATTATTGGCAATTTATACTGTCTAGCCAACTTGTCAGTCAACCTTGCAAGTTCTCTATTTACTTTATCATCCTTCCAATTGTCTCTTACGCCGAAAGAAAGAGGAATGACTGCTATTTTTTCTTTTATCATTAAGAATTATCTTCCCCAAACCTTCTCAATAATCCATGCAGCAACAAGAACTTCTATCAAACTCAGAGGCACAGCAAAAAGTAACAGCATCAAAGGTAGAACCTGTAAATTATACATAGTTAGCCACATCATTACAAATGCAACCAACCAGGATAACAATACTGTTTCCCTGAAAGAGAATTTAGTAAGAAGTTTGAATATGACAAAAGCTAGAGCGACACTCCAAATAATCCAAAGAATTCCGTTGACTGGCAAAGTCTTAAATTCAAGTCCAAGCCATGCAAAATGATCTATCCAATACCTCTTAAAAACGAATTCATTTCTAAAGAATTCAGATATGACTATCCACACAGCTGCAAGCGTAATTGGTAGTATTCTTTTCATTTTCAATTAATAATGACCTGCCCTTCTGTCTCTTATTCTTTGAGCTTTGGGAGGCATAGGCCTCATTCCGTAGAACACAAACTCTCTCATCCACATTGGAACGCGCCTTCCTTCAGTTCTCATATACTTGACTGAGTGTATTATTACCTCTAAAAATGCTAACCTTGCTTTATGTCCATCTGGATCATACCTCCTTATGACTTCAGCTAGCTTCTCATAACTATAATCTCTCACATCTCCAGGAGAAGTCTGTACGCCAAGAGACCTCTCTTCCTCCAGTGCCTGCACTCTATGCACTTCATGCATTTCGTTAGAATAATGTGCTCCAGGAATTAACCTCTTCATCAACCAATCTGCATCTAGAGATATATAAACTTTACTTTAGAACTGCCTCTTCTTCGACGAAAATTATATCCCTCTCATCTAAATAAGCCGTGAATCTTTCATTTTGGAATGCTGCCATTGACATGTTTTGTCTAATCTCTAAACGACTCAAATGTTTGTACAAATCCTGTACACCGGGCGTTGGTCTACCATCTGCAGCTGCAAGAGCAATAACTCTATCTGTAATTTTAGGTCCATAGAATGCTCTCATTCTCTCAACAAATGAATCCTTGTCTACTTCGGAAGCAGAATAACCTCTCTCACCTGGATTTACCATTATATCAATGAGGATTACAAATATATAAAGATTATGATGATTAATAAGACTTAAAATCCCTGACTTCCTAGATAAAGTATGTTACAGTTATATAATACTCTGACACGTAAAAAGGAGACATTCAAGCCAATCAAGGCAGGCCAAGCAGGTATGTATTCCTGTGGACCAACTGTCTACTGGTTCCAGCACATTGGAAACCTCAGGGCATATTTGTTTGCAGATACACTCAAAAGAATTCTCCTATATAATAAGTATAAAGTAAAGCACATAATCAATATAACTGACGTAGGCCATCTTACATCTGATGCGGACTCCGGTGAAGATAAAATGGAAAAGGCTGTCAAAAAAGAGCATAGAACTGCCCAGGAGATTGCCAAGTTCTACTTTACTGCATTTGATGCAGATTTGAAAAAGTTACACATACTTCCCCCAGGTAAATGGACCAAGGCAACCGAACACATCAAAGAACAAATAGAATTGATTAAAAAATTAGAGGGAAAAGGATACACCTACTTCACTTCAGATGGTATTTACTATAACAGTGCCAAATTCAAACACTATGCGAACCTTGCCAGACTAAATGTTGAAGGTCTCGAAGAAGGCAAACGAGTAAGCAAAGGAGAAAAATTGAATAAGACAGACTTCGCTCTCTGGAAATTCTCTGGAGATGAGAAGCGACAGCAAGAATGGAAAAGTCCTTGGGGAATTGGATTCCCAGGATGGCATATTGAATGCAGTGCCATGAGTATGAAATACCTTGGGGAACACTTTGACATCCACACTGGAGGTATAGATCATATTCCAATCCATCATACTAATGAAATTGCCCAGAGCGAAGCAGCTACGGGCAAAAAGTTTGTTAACTACTGGCTACATAATGCATTCCTTACCTTCAAAGGCGAGAAAGTAAGTAAAAGTTCGGGCGGACTTTATACTCTTTCCGAACTCGAAACGCAGGGATACAAGCCTGAGCACTACAGATACTTGTGTTTACAAACAATCTACAGATTCCCACTGAACTTTACCCTAGAGAATTTGGATGCAGCAAAAGTTGCCTTTGAAAGACTAAAGAATAAAATCATTGAAATGAAAAAACTGCATTCCAAGGGAAATGATGAAACTGAAGAATATGAACAGCAATTCCTCAAAGCAATAAATGATGATTTAAACACGCCGGGAGCCCTACAGATAGTATGGAAAGTCCTGGAAGACACGGACTTTGATTCAAAGAAAAAACTTAAACTGCTAGAGAAGTTTGACACCGTACTGGGACTAGGAATAAGAGACTTCCAAGAAATTATCGAACTTGGAACAACGGAAGTTCAAAATCTACTTGAAGCCCGCGAAATCCTAAGAAAGGAAAAGAAATGGGCTGAAGCAGACATACTGCGAGAAAGAATAAAAGAACATGGATATACAGTAAAAGACACTCTAGAAGGTCCCAGACTAGATAAAATTTAAAACTTTCCAGCCCAGTTCTCTAAATATCTTATTTGTGCATCTCTTGCAGAAGAAGGTATTTTTGTATTTACACTCAGATGATCAATATATTGTCTAATTGCCTTTCCACTAGCCATCTCATCCATGGAAATTTTAATAATAACTGGTGTGAATAGTACTAAAGCAGAATATACTCCCATCGCAAAACCCCTCTCCAACTCTTCCAGATTCATAGTACTAACTCTTTCTAATCTTTTGTATACACATCTTACAGGACTTGAACTTTCTCTTCTTGAAAAAGTTTGGACTGTTATCCATCAGTTTGTATTTCTTCTTTACTAGTTTACCGAGTCTGCAATTTCTTGTGTGATAAGTCCTAGTTTGCGTTGATCCGATAAAATTATAGTGAGGTATGTTAAGTTTCTTGACCTTTGGTCTTACAATTCTTGTCCTATAAACGGTCTTTACAACTGGCTTTGGTCTTACTATTTTTGTCTTATACACTGTTTTAACAACTGGCTTTGGTCGAATTATTCTATCTCTATAAACGGTCTTTACAACTGGCTTCTCCACAACAACTTCCTTCACAATTGGAGTGAAGTCATTGAACATTGGTTGCTCTACTGCCTGCTTAACTGTTGGAGCAACATTCTTCACTTCGAATGTTTTGACTTCCTTTACAGTCTTTCTAAGTGCAAGAAAGAAAAGAATGATACAATAGAACACTGCAAGTATAATTGACATTACTAGTATTTCCAAGGCATTAAATGAGAAAATGACTGATGTCAAAGCTATACCTATAACTATCAAAAACAGAGAGACCAGCGCAATGAGCATGTTGTATCCATTGAATCCGGATCGCTCGGAAACATACCTTTTTCGTTCGTTTCCATTCGAATAATTGTCCAATTTGTTCATATTTTTCCTACATGCAGGGCATTTATAAACCTTCTGATTTCGTTACCACTAATAAATAACATTTGACAAAAAAGAATCAAAATACACAAGAGTTTTAAGCATGACCAGCAACAAAAAAGCATGCTAGCTTCATTTATCTCACACTACGGATACCTTGCAATTTTAATTGGAACATTTCTAGAAGGCGAAATGATTCTCGTGCTTGGTGGATTCGTCGCACATCAGGGCCTGCTTCATCTCTGGCTAGTTATTCTCCTAGCTTTTCTAGGCACTCTAGCAGGAGACCAACTCTGGTTCTTCCTTGGAAGAACGAAAGGCCATGCACTAATACAACGATTTGCAGCTCTAAGAAAAAACATAGTTCCAGTACACAAACTTCTTGAAAAATACGATTCTCTGTACATACTTGGCTTCAGATTTTTGTATGGACTAAGAACAGTCTCTCCATTTATCATAGGCACAACGAAGATCAAAACATCCAAGTTTATTATTCTCAATATAATTGGAGCAGCACTCTGGGCAATCGCATTCGGAGTACTTGGATACCTATTTGGTCTAGCGCTTACTGCGCTTCTTGGAAGAATTAGACATATAGAAAAAGAAATAATTCTAGCACTAATTATCGTAGGAATCATATTCTGGCTCGCCAGATGGATTTACCTTAGAACACGAAAGAATTAAACCTGTATCTTTGAGAATATATAACTTCCAAGTGCATTAATAACCAAACAAACTGCAAGCACAACCAACAAGTCAGGCACCATTCCAAACTGAGAAATCCCAGTAAATGAAGCTCTCAGTCCATCAACTCCATAGGATAAAGGATTCAAATGGGTAATTATGTCTATAGACTTTGGCAAACCATTGAGTGGAAATAAAGCTCCCGAAAGGAAAAAGATGGGCATTATTATAAAATTAATTATCAATGGAAATGCTTGCATATCTTCAAGCCTAGAAGCGATGGCAGTTCCCAGTGCGGTAAACAAAAATGCAATTAAAAACATGAAAACAAATGCCCAAGGTAAATACACTAGACTGGAAGGCCTAAATCCAATTAGTAAACAGATTAAAAGAACGACAAGTCCTTGCAGAGAAGCCACGGTTGCTCCGCCCAGCGTGCGCCCAAACATAATCTTCAAACGTGAAACTGGAGCTACAAGAGTCTCCTTCAAAAATCCGAATTGCCTGTCCCATATAACTTCAATACCAACAAACATTGCCGTAAACAAAACGGACATTGCAATAATTCCTGGAGCTAGGAATTGAATATAGTTCCCTCCTCCGGCTTTTGCATATATCGGCCCAAATCCAAATCCAAGTGCAACTAGAAATAAGATTGGTTGTGCAAGAGAGCCCAGCATTCTAGGTTTAGAACGCCAATACTTCTTCAACTGCCTCATCCACATTACATATATTACCCCCATTATCTTCTCCAAACCCTCCTTCCAGCTCTAAGTGCATCCATCGCAGAGGCCTTCTCTTCTCTTAGTGAATGGCCAGTTAATTTGAGAAATGCGCCTTCCAGGGAAGAGGTTTTTGTTTTCTTCTTCAACTCTCCAGGCGTGCCTTTAGCAACTATCTTTCCATGATCGATGATTGCAACCACATCCGCCATCTTCTCTGCTTCTTCCATGTAATGCGTTGTAAAGAAAACAGTCATTCCCTCTTTCTTGCACAACTCTTTTACATAAGCCCACATGTGATTCCTTGTCTGGGGATCCAATCCAAGAGTTGGTTCGTCCAAAAATAGAATCTTTGGGTGATGAATGAGCCCACGAGCAATTTCCAGTCTTCTTTTCATTCCTCCGGAAAATGTCTTAACAAAATCATCCTTTCTATCCCACAACTCTACAAACTTAAGTAATTGTTCTATTCTTTTTCTACGCAAATCCTTAGGCACACTATACAACACACCATGAAATTCCATGTTTTCATAGGCAGTAAGTTCATCATCAAGACTTGGATCTTGGAATACGATTCCAAATGAACGCCTAGCTTCATTCTTATCTTCAAATGAACTAAACCCGTTTATACTCAACTCGCCAGAACTCGGATTAAGCAAAGTGGTAAGCATCTTTATTGTAGTAGTCTTCCCAGCCCCATTTGGACCAAGAAACGCAAACATGCTTCCCTTTTCAACACTAAATGTAATGTTATCAACTGCTTTTATCCTTCCTTTGGCAAAACTCTTTGACAAATTCTTAACACTAATTATTGAATTGTTATCATTCATCAAGCAAAAATGAAAAGTTGATTAATAAAGCTTGTTAAAGATTATAAAATAGAAAGAATTTACTGGGTTCAT
>JBAXMY010000017.1:0-14019 GCA_037134055.1 archaeon | reverse complement strand
ATCCACACAATGTAACAAGCTTCATTCTCATATCAAAGACTGAGAATAAACTTCCCCTAGCAGGTAAAGCAAGGACAAGCATTCTCATTACTCCAGACAAAGATAAGCCGGGCCTACTTTACGAAATGCTCTCAGCTTTCAAAAAGAACAGTGTCAACCTAACTAAAATAGAATCCATTCCAACAGGAAATAAAATTGGAGAATACATATTTTACATAGAAATTGATGGTAGCCTCCACGAGGAAAAAGTAGAATCTGCACTTGACACAATCAAGGCCTTGCATGACATATATTCTCTGGGTAGCTATGAGCTGGAAGACGTTACGAAATAATTAAAAGGTTAATTCAATTCTATCTTATATGAAAAAGAGCATGCGTAAACTTGTAGAAGAAGGATATGACAAAGGCGACTATTCCGGTGCATTCAGAGCAACGGAAAAGATGGGCAAACTAGAGAAAATATATCTTAGTCGTTTGATAAAATTAGTTAAGAAAGGTTCAAGCATATTAGATTTTGGTTGTGGAACTGGTATTCCTTTCGATAAATATCTAACAAAGAAGGGATTCAAGGTAACGGGAGTGGATATTTCAAAAAAACATCTCTCCCTCGCTAGGAAGAATGTTCCCAAGGCGAGATTTATCAAATCAGATTTCTCCAAAGTCAAATTTAAAGAAAAGTTTGAAGCAATAATCTCATTTTATGCTATTTTTCACATTCCTAGAGCAGAACATAGGTCATTATTCAGAAAGATGTATAGATTATTAGAAAAAGATGGAATAATTCTAGTAAATCTTGGTGCTTCTGGAGAAAAATACTCGGAAGAGAAAGACTGGGTTGGTGCTAAAATGGCCTGGAGCCAATATAAACCAAAAGTTTACAAGAAAATTCTTGTCGATTTAGGATTTAAGATAATAAAAGCAGATTTTGAAGGCAAACCTGGAGATGCTGAATATCATTTCTGGATTTTGGCTAGCAAATAGAAATTTGAGTTTGAACTCAAGTCAGTTTCAAACTCAATATCTTAGAAACACCATCGTGCATGCTGACTCCATACATGATATCTACATTAGGATTCATCATAATGGCATCATTGTGCGTAATTACTATGTACTGCCCCGACTTCATGTACTTCGTGAGCAAGGCTGCCAGACGCTCCGAGTTTCTCTTGTCTAGAGCTGCATCAATCTCATCCAGGATGTAGAACTTGTAAGGCTTATACTCCTGGATTGCAAACAGCAATGATACTGCAACAAGTGTCTGCTCTCCGCCCGATAGTGATGAAATATCAAAGTACTTTCCTTTTGCAAGACGGACTACAATGTTAACTCCTCCGGCAAATATATCTTCTTTGTTTTCAATTTCAAGGAATGCAGTTCCTTTGGTGTAAAGCTGGGCAAAGTTTCCTGTGAAACGATCATTCATTTCATTAAATGTTTTCATGAATGTTCTTGCCTTCTTCTTATCAATTTCCTCAATAATTTTCATAATTTCTTCTTTTTCTTTAATCAAAGTATTAACTTTCTGCTCAATAAGATCATACTCCTTCTTTACTGCGTCATACTCTTCCAAGGCTTTCATGTTTATCGAGCCAATTGTTCTTATGGTATCATTTGCCTTCTGCAGTCGCTCCTCAAGGGCATTGATACTTGCTTTCATTATCTCTACTCCAGCATATTGTGCAATCTCCAGCTGGAAATTCTCCTTTTCAGCATCAAGTCTTGCTTTTCCAATTCTCAAATAATTAACTTGTTCTTCAATCTGTCCAGATTCTCTCTGCAAGTCCATGATTTCCATATTCTTGCCCTGAATAGTCTTTTGTGTTGTGTCCCTTTCCTCAAATAATTTTTTGAATCTCTCACTCAATTCCTTTTCCTGTGCATCTTTTTCAGCCAGCTCTTCATTCTTTCCTTCCCATGCACTGGACATATCATCAATATTTTGTTGTATTTCATCAAGGTCCTTCTTTCCCTGTTTAATGATGTTTCTAGCCTTCTCAACTTCCCTCTCTTTATACAACAGCGTCGTATCAGTATCTTCCTCACTTCTCGAAGATACTTCTTCTATTTCCAACATCTTTGAATGATATCTTTCTTCAATTAGCGAGAGGTCGTCACCTTTGCTTTCCAAGTTTCTTCTCTTTTCCTCAAGCACACGTATTTCTTCTTTCAACGCCTTTTCTTCTTCAGTTGTCTTCTTTATCTCCTCATGTTTTTCCTTTACAATGCGTTGTCTAACAAGTTCTGCATCAATTGCCCCGAGACTTTCCTCAAGACGCACCACTTCAGAATTTAATTTTGTCCTTCTCTCACTTAATTCATGTAATTCTCTGCTTCGAGTTTCCTTTATTTCCTCACTCTTTGCTATCTTACTATCACAATCCTCAAGGACGTGATTTACATGCTCACTGGTAATCTTACTCTGACAAAGAGGGCATATGTCTATCTTAGTTACAGAATTCTTTATCTTATCGGCTTTTTCAATCTCATTCTCCGCTCCCGAAATTGCCTTGGCATTCTCAATCTCCTGAATTCGCAGAGATTCGAGGGTCTTTCTTGCTTCCACAAGAGCATGTTTTACTGCATGCAGGGTCTTTTCACATTCATCTGCATTCTTATGTACATTCTCCCGAGAATTATTTTCAATTTGTCTTATGAGACTTTCACTTTCTCCAACAACCCTGGAGAGAAGTTTTTCTTTCTCCTTCGACATATTTCTAGTTGCGTTCAATTCTGCCTTCAACGAGATTGATTTCTTTCGCTCATCTTCTATCGTTGCCAGTTCTTCCTTCTTTATCTTTAATTCCTGTGCTTTCTTTGCAAGAAGAGGAGACTCCCTTCGCAAATCCTTAATTTCCTCTTCCATTGCCGGAATGGAGTCACTAAATCCCTTCATTCTTTTTTCAAAATCTACCCTTCTGTTCTCGTAATTTTCCTTCCTAACACGTAAACCTTCCAGTTCAGCCCGCAGATTTGAGATACTTGTGTGCAATGTTTCCTGCTCCAATCCGGTAGCTCTTTGTATCTGGCGGTTTATCTCATTTATTCTATTTCCGAGGGTTTCAATTTCAACATTTAGCTTATCTGACGCATCTCTTTTAACATCTTTCTTCTTGCTTTCAGCTTCAATTCCTTTAATGAATGTGGCAATTTCCTTTTCTTTGTCTTCAATCTTCCTTGACAGGATAGAAGCCTTAAGCTTACCAATTGTACCCTCAAGTTCCTTAAATTTAAGTGCCTGCTCCCTTTCTTTGTCCAGATTCTTCAAATACGTCGTTCTTTCTCGCAAGATTGTGGATACTTCCTTCAATCTTTCTTCAGTTTTCTCCAGTTCATGCAATGATTTCTGCTTTCTACTTTCATATACAGATATACCTGCCACTTCTTCAATGATCTTTCTTCTTTCTTCAGGATGCATTTTAACAATCGCCTGAATCTGACCCTGAAGTATTACATTATATCCATTAGGGTCTATTCCTGCCTGAGCAAGAACTTCAAGCATTTCCATTCTAGTCTTAGTTTCCCCATTTATTTTGTATATGCTTTGTCCATTCTTTCTAACCATTCTCCTAATTATAATTTCATCGTTTGGAAGGGCAAACGTTTTATCAGTATTATCGAAAACCATCTCAACATAGGCCTCATGTGCTGGCTTGATGAACTTGCTACCCATGAACATCAAATTACTAGCTTTGGCAGCTCTCATTGACTTCATACTCAGTCTACCAAGCACAAAACAGAGAGCATTAGAAATGTTAGATTTTCCAGAACCATTGGGTCCAACTATAATATTTATTCCATCTTTGAATATGATTTCAGTCTTCTGTGCAAAGCTCTTAAAGCCATGCATCACCAGCTTTTTGATATAGGTCACATTCTCACTCAGACAATCAAGCTATTTAAAAATTCCTAACCTATTCTGAAGAACAGATTTATTTAAATATCCTCGACTTTTGTAGATTTCATGGCAGAAACGAAGGCGTTTGGCAACTATTCTTCCCTTAGGAGTGCACTCTACAAGCATGCTGAGAACATGGGTGGTTCTCGTTGCCCTCTTGATTTATCTGTTTCCATTCTCTCGTCTCCTTCAAATGGCTCGCCAGATATCCGTCGCATAAAATATGCCTATGAGATTCATCCAGCCAATAATAGCCCTGCTCTGGCCAAGCTATGGCTTAAGGTCCTGAGATCTGAGCATTGGATTGGTTTCTATGGCGAAGACAATCAGAGTTTAGATCAGCATCCGTTAAAGGTGATTGAGACGCTCGGGCACATAGTGGACCTCGGAGACCTCGTTGCCTCTGGAAAGAGAAATCTAATGGTCAATGGGATCTATCCTCTGGATTCCATTAAGCAAATGAACCGGGAGATTAAAGATTATCTTTCAAGATTTGCCAATCACTCTCCAGCAGATTTACTCAAGGCTAGAATTCAAGTTCAAGAGAATATTATCCATGCAAAGCCAGAGCCAATAATCAAATATGCTCATGCTAAACAGGATAACATCTATAATCTTGTAAAACCCAAACAACCACAGGTTAAAAAGAAATAATTCTATTGTAAAATATAAACATAAATAGTTAATATAAAATCAATAAAAAAATTAAGTTATTAGTAATAACTCTCGCCGTAATCTTCTTCTTTGGTCTCACTACCATTTGCAGGTCTTCTAACCAAAAGAACAATCAATACAACAAGCAATACGACGAAGATTATTGCTAGAACAACAGTCATCAAAAGAGGCCAGTTAATGTTTCCATTGCCTTCGACGTCTATAACTGAACCTGTAACTCCACCATTTGTAACCGCAACTCTCCTAACAATTGCGTCAGATGAATCGTAGTCATATGCCTTTACTTCAAGATTGTAAACTCCAGCTTTAGCATCACTTGGAATCTTTATCAACATTCTTCTTTCAACTGCATCTTCCTTTGTAGGATGATCCTGATCAACAGCAGACAAGTCACCAAAGTAGGCCTTCTTCTCAACACCTAGAGTTGGTATTCTTACTGTAACGAATGCGTCTTCAACTGAGTGCAAACCTGCATTCTTTAATATGATATCAACTGGAATAGTCTCTCCAGCACTTACGCTGCTATCCAAGATTGCATCAAGAACTTCAACATTATACGATCCTCTTTGCAATAGCATATCAACTGTATCTCCAATCAATATTCCATCATTTCTGCTTTCAACAACTACTTCTAGTTTGATTGTTTCGTTAGGATCGCTTCTTGCAGGCATCTGAACAGCCAAAAGTCTGCTATATGTATTTCCAGAGAAAACATCAAATCTTTCTGTGGTTGCGGCATTTTCACTTTCTCCAGAAACCCAAACCTTTATTCTTACATCCTGGGAATTGGTAGTTGAATCGTAGATTACTCTTACTGGAATTGTATCTCCAGTGAATGTAGATATTTGTCTAGCACTAGCAACTCCACTAACCTCAACACTAAGTGAGTCAGCGCTAACACTAGCAATAAGAAATACAAGTGATAGTACTAAAACTCCCAATATGGATGTTATATTTTTCATGATAATTTTCCCACATCTGGGCACTATATAAACTTTTCGGTGACAACAAAACGGGACTTTCAGGTTTTGCCTTCTAAGCCCAATCCTTCCACCGAATCTTCAACCATCGTCGGGCTTTCATTAATTATGCGCATATTTCTATCCTTTGGCAAATTCTTTAGCAATGCCTTCCACTCTTCCTTTTTGGTAGGCCGATGGTTCTTTTCTCCCTTGTCCCCATAGACAATTCCTGAAAAATGTATGTGCCAATCTTTGCCAGGAAATAGTCTTTCTATCTTAACATAGTCCACTTTCTTATCTCTAGCAAGAATATGGGCAAAATCAATGCAGAATGCACAGCCAGTATCTTTAACCAAAGCCGAAATTTCATCAACACTTCCAAAAACATTAACTTTTCCCATGGTTTCAGGAGCAATTTTTATTTTCCACCCATTTTTCTTTATAGTCCTAAGCATATCTTCAATTCCTGCACGTATATTACTATAAGCCTCCTCTCTGTTGTCCCCATAATATCCAGGATGGAATACAACAATCTTTGCTCCAAGTTTTTCTCCAATTTTACAGCAATCGAGTATCCTTTTCTTCGTTGCTTCTACCTTCTCCTTTTCAGCAGAATTTAGATTTACATAGTATGGGGCATGAATACTTAGTTCGATATCTAACTCCTTTGCCTTCCTACCTATTTCCTCAGCTTCATTCTCCTTGATGTAAACACTATAGGTAAATGCAATTTCACATGCCTTCAAGCCCAGTTTGTGATATTGCTCGAGCACTTGCACAGCAGTCTTAACAGGCCCAAGTCCAGCAGGTCCAAATCTTATAGTCATATAGAATGTAGGAAAACTTAATTAATAAAACTACTGTAACTATCCGAAAGCTCTTCTTTTTCCAGCTTGATACAGCTCGTAAAGAGTACTAGCCGCATTACCCATTAGAGTAAAGTTACATTCAGCATCTCCTCCCTGCTTTAAATTTGTTATAAGTCTATATCCTGCCCAACCAAGCAAAGCAGTTCGTATAGGTATACGTGTCATATGCTCAAACATACCCTCTACCCTTTGGTACATATCTAAACTCGGTTGATTTGATGCATCAAGTGCTCCATCCATTCCTTTATCAATTAGTCTCACTGCAGTCGGAATAGCAAATCCTCCGACAAGACCATCAAGAGTGCCATTGAATATGCCTCTAATTGAACCTCTAACTGCACTATCAAACAAAAGATTACGAGAGTACTTTCTATCAACCATAAAAAATCCTCGTTTGCCCTATTTATAAATCTTTGGAGAAATTATCTTCAATACACCAATGTTTAAATAATCCCCATCTATGAAAAAACATGGCTCTCGATGCACGCGCAGAAAAAGTAGCAGATATCGTTTTGGATTATTCAGTTGAATTGCAGAAAGAAGATCGGCTTGTTTTGCAATTTGATCCTGCGCATGCGGAGACAGGTTTCATGTTTGGAAAAAAGGCCGTTGAGCGTGGGGCAGCAGTTATGTACGATGCGCAAACATTTGATTCCCAGTATATCAAAGGACTTTTGACAAGAAATAGTCCTTCAGAGTGGCAAGAAGATTTCGGAAGAAGAAAAGGTTTAGCAGAATGGTGCAACAGCAGAGTTATGTTATATGGTGCTGGGCAAGAAGATTATGTTTCAGGAGTTCCAGAGGGGCAAGAAAGATTAGCTAAATACACGGCTGAAGTTATAGGCCCATACAAAAAAATACTATATAGAAAAGGAGAGAATGGAAAACCCTATGCAGTGAAATGGAATATAGTGGGAATTCCAACTCCAGAGGCTGCAAGAGAAGCAAATATGTCTCTATCAGAGTACACTGATTTTGTTTATTCAGCGATTCTAACTCCCGACTGGAGAAAAACGGCGGAAAGGATGCAAAAAATAAAAGAAAGAATTGATGGTTCAGAATCGATAAGAGTTATCGTTCCAGGACATACAGATATCAGCATGAGTCTTCGTGGCAGAGGAGCAGAAGTCTGTGATGGGCATTTCAATATGCCCGATGGAGAAATTTTCTATGGTCCAGTTGAAGATTCGGCAAATGGACATATTTATTTCCAACCAACTGCGATAAGGGAAGGTTATGGATCAATAGAAGGGATAAGACTTGAGTTTAGGGAAGGAAAAGTTGTCAATGCATCAGCAAGAAAAAATGAATCCTCACTTCTTAAGATACTTGATACAGATGCAGGCGCTCGAGGACTCGGAGAGTTAGGAATAGGATGCAATTTCGGAGTTAAATCAGTAACTGGCAACTTGTTATTTGACGAAAAGATTGGTGGAACAGTTCATCTCGCGCTTGGAGAATCATTTGATAAGCAACCTCTTAGCAACGGCGGCGGTAAAAATGATTCTTCAGTTCACTGGGACATTGTTTGCGATTTAAGAAGAGATTCAAAGAATTTGGCAGAGTATCCAGGTGGAGAAATATATATTGGTGGGCAGTTGATTCAGAAAAATGGTGAGTGGCTAATTTAATTAAAATCTTATTACAAGCTTATTAGATGAATCTTCGTATCTGGTACGCTAGAGAAGTGTGTTGCTGCAAGGTACTTTATTCCTGCCTCACCACATATGTCTATCAATCCGGCGGAAGCATTTCCATCAAGAATTATTCCATAAACCTTATTTCTTGAATTACTTAGGGCTCTGCTTATTTCTCTGCTTCCAACTTTCTGAATAATATCAAAATTACTGTCCACAAGTAACGCCATCTTACTACCCCTTATCTTTTCGTAAGCATCCCGGGCAGCTTTCTTTGCATCGCCTGAAAATTCTTTCTCTTCAACAACGCTTTCAACAACAGCCGGTTCAGGTTCTCTTGGCTTTCCAGTATTATCTGTCATCATTCTACCGCGTCTGCCAAAGAATTCATCAACACTCATTTTCTTTCTAAGAGCTATAAGAATTTCCTTACCCTGTAATTCTTCAACTTCCTTTCCATCTGGAGCAACTGCAATGAATGCAATCTTTGCATTGTTCACAACGTTCTGAGCAATAAGTCTTCCACCCCTATCTCCATCAATAAACAATGTTATTTCCTTTTCTTCTCCAAGCTTAGCAATTTCTGCAGGAAGTTTAGTGCCATTCATTCCAATCACATTATTTACTCTATTCTTTAGCAAGTTAACAACGTCTGCTCTTCCTTCAACAACAATAAGTTCATTTCCAGACAAATCTCCAGCAGGCAACTTTTCAGCGCCATATTCCTGAATCTTGGCAGCTCTGCTCTCTTCCTTCAAGGTTTTTTGCATTTCTCCAATCTCTCCACCACCATCAAGTCCTTCTAGAAGTTTCTTTGCTCTCTCAATTATGAAATCTCTCTTGCTCCCACGCACATCTTCTATCTTGGTAACTTCTATTTGCGCTTCAGTAGGACCAATTCTATCAATTGTCTCCAGGGCTGCAGCAATAATAGTAGTTTCAGACTTATCCAATGCGCTTGGCAGCTTTATTTCTCCAACACTCTTGCCATCAACCATGCTCAAATCGACTTCAATTCTTCCAATCTTGCCTTCCTTTTGTAGTTCTCTCATTTCCAAGTCAGAACCAAGCAATCCTTCAGTCTGTCCGAAGATTGCTCCGATTACATCTGGCTTTTCCAAAGGCCCTTCAGCCTTAAAATTAGCATAAACCATATACTTTATTGATACTGGACTTATTTTTGCCATTTTGTTTTCTTGTTTTTTCCTATATTTAGTTTTTAGAAAGAAGTTTGTTTTACTCTTAATCAACAGCGCTATGCATGATGCCCAACACGGGCGTGAATATGAAGTGAATTTTACTTCTTCCTGATACAGAATAAAAAGGAGGCTATTTAAAGCTTTCCTAAACTTTCACAACTCAATTTGGACAAAAAAAGCCAGCAAAATATTTATAAACTCTCGCAGTTAGACATGCCCAGATATAATATGGTAAAGAAAGAGGTATTAGACGAAGAGGACTTCGCCGATGACGTCGAACCGGAAGATTTCGACAGTGCCCTCGAAGGGCTTGATTCAATGTCGGACTAGTCGTAACACCATCCACGAATTCTTTTATTTTTATTTTTTTAATACAATATCTTGTATGTGCAAAATCACATAAATCTTTATATAATCTCAGCAGGTAGGGAGGACTATGACTCCACCCATGCATAATTATAAAAGATACAGGGCGAGGATGCCTTTTAACCATAGGAAAATGATTGAAGCCACCCAGGCCATTCTTGCAGACTATCCACGACCAAAGGAATTAACTGCATATTTTGCGCTTCCAGAATCTTTTAGAGAAACAGATAAAGCACTTAGAAAGGAGATTGAGGAGAGAACAGGGATTAAACTTATTTATCCATTTGACTATGATCCAAACGGAGGAATGCGTCCAGACGCAGTTCCCTTTGATGAAGAAAAAGTTCTTTCTTCTCACATGTTGATAAGACATATCCCTAATGCTTCAATCGGTGCCACACATGAAACAGCAACCGCCACCTACTTCCAGAAACCAGTTCTGGTATATGCTTCTGGAGAACGCTTCTTCAGTTATCCCTGGGTGCTAGAGTATGCCTCAAATGTTGATAGTTCAAAGGAATTATGGATAAGAAAAATTCATGCTGCAAAGATAATGTATGACAAACTCGACAAAGATGAAAAATCCTGGAACCCAAAGTTTAGAGATTTCATAAACCACTACAGGACGAGAATAGATGGTGGTGAGGGAGACGCTCCACATCTGGAAAAACTAATTGATCATTTCCTTTTAAAGAAATAAAATTAATTTTTATTAAAAATAAAATTTTAGGTTTAAAGTCCAAATATCTTAGAGAAAAATCCTCTCTTCTTTTCGTTAAGGGACATTGCAGTAATCTCAATTTTTCTTGGAGGTGCTGCAGGCGCTGCAGGCGCATGTGTAGGCATACTCTTTCTCAAATTACTAAATTCAGTAATCTTTCCAAGTCTTTCATACAACTTAACAAGCTTTAGCTGAGCATCATATTTTTCATGTGCGGCAGCTTCAGGTAATGTCAAGAATTTTGCATAGGCATCCATAGCATTCTTTCTCTTATCCTTTGCAAGTAGCTCATCAGCCCATGATTTGTAATTATTTTTATGTCTAATTTTTAAATCTGACTTCTGCTTTGGAGTAGCTTCAGCAAGTGCTTTCATCAATGACATATCTGCTTCAGCAAAAGCGCCACTCTTAATATAAAGGTCGGCAGATTTCATGTAATCTTCTATTTTTGCTCCAAAACTAGTATTAATGTCTGCAGAAACTCTCATTAATCTAGCAGCTTCAACAAACATCTTCTTTTGAACATAAATATCTGCTAGAGTATTCAAAACAAATTTCTTTGTATCAAAATCAGTTTGCTTCTTCAAACACTGCTGAAGGAAATCCATCTTAACATAATCTCCAACGGAAGCAAGTTTTGCTTCAACCTCTCTTCTAGTTATATCAACCATATTTTTCTACAACATTCCAGGTTTATAAGCATTACTATGTTTGAAAAGATATTATTATAAACTTCATACCACTAAACAAAACATGCCAAGTGTGATAAAAAAGTTGTTTGGCGTCGAAAAAGCTGTAATTGGAATGATTCATCTATCTGGAACTTCTGATCTGAAGATCATTGACCGAGCTCTCGAAGAACTAGATATTTATCAAAGAAATGGTATTAACGGTGCAATCATAGAGGATTACTGCTGTCACGGTAGATCCGATCTAGTGGAAAAAGTTCTTTATGCGAGTGAGAAAGGTTTTGATAAGATAGTGAGGGGTGTGAACTTTTTAGCTAATCCATATTTGGCGTTTGCCCTGGCAGACAAACATGGTGCCAAATTCATACAATTCGACAGCGTTCATAAAAAGGATTTGTACATGAAGATGTATAATGAGTTACGAGAAACATACAAAGATATTGCCGTCTTTGGCGGCGTCCGTTTCAAATACGTTCAGCCAACAGGTCAGTCTTTAGAAAAAGATATCGAAGATGCTCTCCCTCTGTGCGACTCCATCGTCACCACTGGACCTGGCACTGGCAAGGAAACTCCAATCTCCAAGCTTCGAGATTTTAAACGCACAATAGATGGCAGAATTAATTTGATTTCAGGGGCTGGCGTAACGGCAAATAATATGTTTGAACAGTTCTCAGTTGTAGATGGCGTAATCATCGGCAGTTATTTCAAACCAGAGGGAGATTGTGAGCAGAAAGTGAGTGAGGAAAGAGTAATTGAAATAGCAAGAGTTTGGAATTCTTTCGTAAAAAGATAATTAGTGTAATCTATCTTCTCTACACATTTCTTGGATATTGTCAAGAATAAATTTCTTAATAATTACATCCAAATCTTTTTCAGATATCAATTTTTGTGAAACAATTTTTCTTTCTCCAGTACCATCTTGCATTCTTCTGACTCCAGTTCCGGGTGTTACATAGAACCAAATTCTTCCACCTTTCTCATCCTTCTTCGTGTTTCCATCAACATAAAGATCCAGATGTCCTTCATAGGATTTTCTCGCTCCACTAACTTGCCCAACATAAAGTTCACTGATGTGAAAATTATGTCCCTTGAGCAATGGCCTATGACTTCCCTGCCAAAAACAACCTTCCCCATTTAGTCTCATAGTTTTCTCCAAAAAAGGAGCTATAAAAACCTTCCGCCCCAGTTTAATTAGAATTCTAGCAAATATTATCTTACTTTTGATTTCTCATAGGAAAGAATAACTCTTCTCAGCTCAGGTCTAAGTTTGTCTACAAACTCATCATTGCCAACTATGCAGGGAACACATTGTTGTATATCTCTCACCAATCTATTGCCATTAAAATGTTCGAACCCAAGCGCATACCAATCAAACTTTACGCTTTCTCCCGTTCTCGATGAATGATAACTTCCCTGCCCATCATATTGAGTTATTCGAGTATCTCTTCTGCGTTTTTTAGTTGGAATTCCATGACTCCTCTTTTCTTCAATTACTATTTCATCCAACAGAACATTTGAGGTACCAATGCCTGCGTTACCACCAACATAGATTCTTTTTCCAGATCTTGCTCTTATTCCGAGTGTCATACTTTTTCTCAATAGAACTCATATTTAAACTTAATGGCAATCAAATCAAATTGTCTATGTCTGTTTTGTCTACCTTTCTTCCAAGATTTTCCTTATACTTGAGTAATTCATCTCTAGGCATAAGTGGCAGAACAATTCCAAAAATCGTCTTGTTCACATATCTAGATAAATTTACTTCAAAATTTACCAATCTGTTAGCTTTTTTATCGAAAATCTTTGTTCTTTCAGAACCACCAAATTTAATGGTCGCTCCCTTGTAGACTAATTTCATAAACAAGCAATCCAACATTTCAGATTCGGACTGTAGAGGACCTTTAACCACATACTGTTTGACTGAAGGCAGCAATCTATCAAAATCTTCTTCTCTAATTAGTATGTCCACATCAGTTATCTTCCTATTTGAACCATATATCTTTGCAGCAACGCTACCAGCTATCTGAAAATCAATCTTTTTCTCTCGCAATATGCCTACAATCCACTTGAGTGCTTCTTCAAATTTATCCATATTACCAATAGGAAAATAGAGTATTTAAAATGTGCATAGAAACAACTAAACAAAAATTATTGAATTAAAAGATTAAAAATTTAAATTTAAACTAGAGGCTTTGCCTTTATCTCAATACAAACTCCAGCAGCAACTGTTGCTCCAGCGTCTCTTATTGCGAATCTCGACATGTGTGGGTTTGCAGCCTGTGTTTCAAGTACAAGGTTTCCAATTGGCTTAAGTCTAACTTTAGCAACGTCTCCATTCTTCAAGAAGTCTGGATTTGCTACTTTAACTCCATCTGGTCCCGTCTTTTCAATCAATTCGATGAATTGGCATGGAACCTGTGCTGTGTGTACGTGGAATACTGGTGTGTAACCCTTAGCAATAACTGTTGGGTGAGAGATAACTGCAACCTGTGCTACGAATTCCTCAGCAATTGTTGCTGGCTTAGCTGCATCACAAACTACGTCTCCTCTCTGAACGTCCTTCTTTCCAATACCCTTAATGTTAATTCCAACGTTGTCTCCAGCTTCAGCTTGAGGCAATTGTTCATGGTGCATTTCAACGCTTCTAACTTCTCCAAGAACTCCCTTTCCAGATCTTCCTGGTAGGATTATAACTTTCTGTCCAACCTTCATAATTCCAGTTTCAATCTTTCCAACTGGTACGGTACCAATTCCAGTAATTTCATAAACGTCTTGCAATGGCATTCTTAATGGTAATGTGGTTGGCTTCTCAGGCTGTGCGAACAAATCTAATTGCTCAAGAATAGTTGGTCCTTTGTACCATGACATATTTGTTGATTTATTAACAACGTTGTCTCCCTTGAATCCAGAAATAGCAAGGAATGTAATTCCTTCTGGCTTGTATCCAGCCATTTTAAGCAAAGCAGAAACTTCTACTTTTACCTTATTGAATGCATCTTCCTTATA
>JBAXMY010000016.1:0-14135 GCA_037134055.1 archaeon | reverse complement strand
CTGTCTTGCTTTAAGGTTTCCTGTGCGAACTCTTCATTTAGAATAAGTCCACACAACTTACAGAACTTGTTTGTGGCCTCATTGACTGTCTTGCATCTCGTACACTTAATTGGTTGCATAAGAAGTTTAGCAGTTTCTTTTCTGACTTCTATTCCATTTGCTCTCAATATTGCTGCATCTGTTGCTTCGCCGTTCATATGAATATAAATTCCACACATCTTACTATCTTGACCCCAACCAAAGTATTGTTTCATTCCAGCTTCAGTCATAACGGATGCTAAGTTTGTAGCTTTGCTATGCCTGAACAGATGACAGTATACTCTTTTCTTAATTCCTGCTTTCTTTGATGCTCTTTTGATTAAATCATCTATCCTTGAATAACTTAGAAACAAAGTCTGCTGACTAAACCAGAGATATGCTTCAGGAGTATCGTTTTCTGGATGTTCATTTATCCACTGCTGTAAGTAGGGTGCGCTGCTTATAACTAATATCTTCCTCATTCCAGTCTTTCCATTAACGGTCAACCTCGCCCCATATTCTTCAAAGGAAACGTGTTTAATCTGCATACTTCCTATTTCCGAAATTCTACACCCAGACTCTGCTAAGGTTGCAACCAGTGCCCTATCTCTCAGACAGTCGCAGTTCTTGATTATGGCTTTAATCTCTTCACCGGTAAGCAATTCCTCTGGAAGTTTAGTATGATTTTTTGGGATAGCAATTGAAATCCACTTAACTTCATCAGGATAAATTCCCTTGTCTTCAACACCTCTAATGAAACGATATAACTTTCTTAGAAGAATCTTGAATGACTTCTTACTTTCTGCTGCAAGATCACTCTGTTCAATCTCAGCCACAACCCTTCTCATATCGTCTTTGTTGGCTTCCGCAAATGGTTTCCCAAGTAAGTCATTGAATTTTCTTACGTCTAAAAGATACCTTCCGATTTTTGCAAGCCCAATTCCTTCGCTTAGAAGATAATCCTTGAACTTCAAAGCAACTTCCTTATTTTTCTTAGAAAGCTTATCTGACTCTATGATTAGTTCTATCTGTCTTTCAAATTGTCGCTTGTAGTTATGTATATCCATTATTGCTCTATTTCGTGGCAGCTTATATACCACGATGACGAGTGTTGGATGTATTCAGAACGCCCCAACCGGGAATCGGACCCGGATCTTATCCGCGACAGGGATATGTACTAGCCATTATACGATTGAGGCACGGTTATCTGTAACAAAATCGGTTTTTAAAGTTTATTGATTGATAATTATGCAGGTATTTGCAATCTTGGAATCTCTTTTTGTCTTAAATCCCATATTGTTTCATGAGGATGACCTGCACCGTCTTTGAGAATATACACTCCGACTCCTAGAGCTCTCTCTGGTTGTCTATCAATAACGGTCCAACTTGGTTCAATATTAAAATCAATTGGTGTCTCTCCTGGAGCAATAAATTCAGTCACAATTCGCCTGTAGGACTCAGCAAATAATATATCATTTTCTGCCATTGTCTTGCTTTCATCTGGATCAACTATGAGACGACCACTGCCTAAACTTCTTCTGTACCCTTGCCAATATGCATCTGTCGTCAAAGGAAAATCTTTTAGACCAAATTCTAGAATAGAATTACGACTTTCAATACGATCTTTGAGAAATTCTTTAACCCTGTCAGGATATGCGCTTCTAAATCTCTTAATGTTTTCATCAAATCGCTCAAATAATTCGTCTTCAGGAATTCCAAGATTCTCTGTTTCATTTACCATTTTCACTAAACCTGCAGAAAAGTAATATTCTTCTAAAAATAAGGCTTCAAAATTTGGTATATCCATACCTCAATAGAACAAAATAGATATTTAAATTCTAATCTGTTTTTTTAACCACTGGCATTTTGTAACAAAATACCAACCTAATTTATATACTTTACAGCCTCAAGAAAAAGCATGCCAGAACCAACCTTAAGTAGGGAAACGGAAGAAAGATTAATGGATGAAGCATTCCTATGGGATACATTTGCAACTATGCTTTCTTCAGGAGTTCCAATTCTTCAAACACTTAGAATAACTGGAGAATCATTCCCCAGATATGCTTCAGAGATGAATGAGATACACGATTCTGTTAAAGAAGGAACAAGTATTGCAGAAATAGTTGATAGACGTAGGGATTCATTCCATCCACTATCAGCATACCTAATTGATGTCGGTGAAACTACAGGTTCTTTGCCAGACACACTGATGAAAACTAGAGATATAATAAAGTCTGATATTGAAAATAACATAGATGCAAGAACACCAGGAACATGTAGCGGAATGGAAAAATACGCGTTTTTCAAGTATACTGGAACGTTGGTTGATACTGGTCTTCCACTACTTAAAGGATTAAGCATAGTTTCAAAAATCCCATATCTTGGAAGAATGAAACAATCTATGGATGCGATTGTGAGAGATGTTGATAAAGATTATACCTTTTCAGAAGCAATGCATAACAATAGGGGCAATTATTTCACAAATCTAGACGTGAATATGGTAAAAGCAGGCGAAGTTGGTGGAGTGCTAGAAGTTGTTCTTGGACGTCTTTCCGATTATACTCTAAGAGTTAATTCTAGAAAATAATTCCTTATTTCTCTTCTGAAGCCATTTCAATCCAAACAGGATAGTGATTTGATTCCGCCCTTGTTGTATTGGTGTTTATGCCATATCGTATAAACTCTCTGTCTGCATCATTATTCAAAATAATTCTGTCAAATGTACTAATTGCTTTTGTTGAAGTGGTATCTTCTCCGTCCTTAATTATCCAATCCCATTTTATGAATGCTTGGTACTTTGTCCTCTTTCCAGAAGCATTCAAATCGCCGAGCACCATCACATTACCATGATTTTCAACGACACCCTCCAAGTTTTGCAATTCCCTTTTGACATCACTCGGTCTTGTATGAATGTTATACACCTGCAAGACATAGTTTCCTTTCTTCACACTCACTTTTATTGGAGGTCTTTCCCATCTATCTTGTGAATCAGGATTATAGTCCCGGAAGTCAATTATTTCCATACCTTCACGGCAAAATACGCCATACTGCTCCTTGCTAT
This sequence comes from archaeon, assembly GCA_037134055.1. Taxonomy (GTDB): domain Archaea; phylum Nanobdellota; class Nanobdellia; order Pacearchaeales; family GW2011-AR1; genus JBAXMY01. Next base: position 11,056 of record JBAXMY010000016.1, on the reverse strand, counting down.
TAGATCTTCCAGCTCTGCTTGACACTCGAGCTTTGTGATGACTCATTAGTTTAGCAAGATTATTGAATGCACTCTTATCATCTCTTATTTCCTGTATAAATGCGACATCATACTTTCCAAGAACTTCAGCATACTCCTTCAGAAGAGGCGCATTATCTCCCTTCTCCTTTCCAAATACCTCCATATTCCAGTTACACACTGTAAATGACTTCTTTTCTCCGATAGTCTGCGTTTGTTCACTCGTCGACTTTTCCACAGCTCGATGCTTGTACAAATAACATCCACCTATTCCAACTGCTATGCCTGCCGCTAACACTCCTAGGAGCAACCAATTCCTTAATTTTTTATCCATCTAAATTTGGTTCTATGGTAGATTAAAAACCTTTTGCTCCTCATTTGTGTATTCAACAAACATGCATTCTACATTTGTGTATTCAACAAACATGCATTCTATATTCGTGTATTCAACACAGACATGCATTATGCTTTTCATAACGTTTATATACCGCTTTCGTGGATTTTGTATATGGAAAACACTCAAATGAATGAAAAGAAAGGAGCAAGTAAATTTGGCATAATTGCGGGCGTAATCGTTGCAATTTTAGCAATTGCCTTCTTCACAAATGGATTTGGTTTGTTTACTGGAAAGGTAGTTGATGGTTCGACGCTATCCATAGGTAATTCTCCCGTTCTTGGAGATTCCAATGCTCCCGTTACGATTTACATCTTCTCAGACTTCTCATGCCCATATTGTGCTGCTGCTGAGGGATATAACGACCAAGTAATTCAATCTCTAAAGTCCAGAGATGCGACTTGGACCGCTCCAATGCCTCTAATAAAAAGCAAATATGTAGATACTGGAAAAGTAAAACTTGTTTTCAAATACTACCCTGGGCATGGTTCTGGAAAACCAGCACATCTTATTGCCTGGTGCCTAAATGAACAAGGCAAATTCTGGGAGTTTGGAGAACTAGCATTCGCAAATCAGGAAAAAACAAACGATTTCGAAGCAATGAAATCCCTTGCCCAACAGGTTGGAGCAAATATGACTGCCCTACAGGCCTGCCTTGACTCGGGAAAGTACAATAACCAATTCAATGATGACATAGCCCTAGCAAAAGCAAATAATATTCAAGGCACACCAACATTCTTTATAAATGGTCAAGAAATATCTGGCGCTGCTTCCTTCCCAGAATTCGACAAGCTCATCCAACAGGCTTTGAATTAATAAACACAAATCTTTTTATACTGGAATCTTACACAATTTATATGGCTAAAGATAGAATAGAGATACCAATGTACGTAATGGGCGAACCAGAAACATTTGTCTGGTTCCCAGACAAAACTGGAACACTCAGAGAAGTTTATGACACTCTCAGCCAGCCAGGCATAGAAAAGCCCTCAGCAAGAGAAGTTACATTCTTTATGAATCATGTTCTCAACAGGGCTGATGGAGGTTCGACTGCACTAATAGGCGAAATTAACCTTGAAAAGAATGTTAGTTTTCCATCTTTTACCGGTGTTCTTGCCGATTCAAGTTATATTTATATGACCGATACGCAAACAAGTTTGAGAATTACAGACAAGGATATAGAATTAGACAGAGAATCAATTCTATCTACTACAGATAGAAATGCAGTTCATATTGGAAGAGGAGGAGATGCGCAGTATGGTTATCTAGTTGGACATAACATAAAGAATAACTATCTTGCCAGGCTTTTGTGTCATGATGGAATGCATCTTCTTAGGACTATGAATGATAATAAGAAGACATCTCGAGTAAGACTAGTAATACCTGAAACAGAAACTGAGACTGCATTCGTTCCAGCATTTCACCTAAGTCAAGACACAACATTGAGCATCGGTCTTGTTAGACCTACAGATGATAACAAATATTTTGCAATTGGGATGAAAAAGAAATAAAATGACTGCAGAGGGATTTCAGATAATTGAGAGAATGCAATTAGGAAATGATATTCATAATCTTAAACAAAAAAGGAGAGGTAATGTTTACAAAATGGCTGGAGCAACACTTGCCGTTCTTGCTCCTCTCACAGGAATATATGTCGGAGCAGAATTGGAAATGAAACCTCTCATGTTGGGCTCTGCACTGACGTTCATGGGCATTGGATATGCATGTAGAGAAAAATATTTTGAGTTTCTGATAGATAAGTATCACGCAATCTCAGATCAAACAAAAGAAATAAGAGAAAAGAAAGGCAAACTTGAAAAATCTCTTTAAGACTAATAGAGATTACCTTTCTCGTATCTTTACGCCTCTTCGAATAGCATTCTTATTCTTGTAAATCAAAACAGCTAAGATAATTATTGCTAAAACAATAATACCAATTATAATTTCAATTATATTTGTAACGGACATTCCTTTCCCAGAAGGAACTGTTTCAGGTACTGCATTTGTCGAAGTTTGATTCACCACATTTCCATTATTTCCTGCAGTTGTTGTCTGATTTCCAACAATCGATTCAGTAATCTTCTTAACGAAAACATCTGCCCTTCCAAAGGATATGCTCTGCAGAGTAACGGAAAGATCATTCTTTCCATTTCCATTTGTATCAAATACCTTAGTTTCACCAACAGTTATATTGAACTTAATTGGCGTACTATAGAGAGTTAGAATTGCACTATTTGTATAAATATTATTCACACGAAGACTGTGATACTCTCTAGTTCCAGAATCGGCAACGAAGTTGAAGGAGAACTGCGTCCCAGCAGTTAGAGTTCTAGTAACTCCATCTGTAAGAGAAGTATCACTTGCACTTGGCGTAGAGAAAGTTCCACCTGAACTTTCCACAGCTGGTGCAGTTATCGTGAAAGTGATGTTACTACTGTTGCCAGTGTTTCCATCATAGTCTGTACAGTTTATGTATGCATTGTAAGTTCCAGCAGACAAACTAATATTTTGATTATTATTTGTATCCGTTATTGCACTCGTATTGACATATCCGACACCATTTGCATATATCGAGCAATTTGCTACCCCTACACCAGAATCAGTTGCGCCCCATACAAATGGCACAGAATAACTTGAACCTGAATAACTTGCACCAGTTAATGGGGAAGATAATGTAACAACTGGAGCCACTAAATCAGTCATCGTCAAACTAATTGCTCTATTTGTTGACATATTTACGGATGTGGATGCATTTGTAAACCCAGATTTGCTTGCATTCACAGTATAATTGGAGTAATAGAAATATGCCGTGCCATTGTAGAAGTACTCCGTCACTGCTTGTCGTACAGTCCCAGCACTTGTTAACCTTGAAGAAACAAGTCCGTTCGTTCTATTTGATATGGATAGGTTCACATTTGATACTGCCATGGCACTTAGACTGTTGGTATTTGTGTCGAGCCACCAAGACAAACTTACATTTCCAGGGCTTCCATCTCCTTCAGCCCCTGCAGAAACATTAAATCCATTAAAAGTTACATTAGTTAAAATTAATGTTCCTCCATTTCCCATTGGACTAGGACCATTACCACTCCATCCGCCAGTTGAATTTATTGTGCCATTGACAACAGAATCATTAATTTTTATAATCCCGGGTGTACCTGCATAATAAGCACCACCACTATCTCCTCCCTTTGAAGTTATGGCGCCGTTTATAATAGACGAATCTATTACAACTGTCCCAGAGGGGCTTCCGCCAGAATCTCCAAGCCCGTTACCTCCAAGAGTAGTTATCGATCCAGTAACTGAATTATTTGTGATGAAAATTTCTCCAGAATAGTCTGTTCCCAACCTACCTTGACCACCTGTAGAACGGATTGTTCCGGTTGTAGAATGATTTATAGATATTAACCCAGAAGGTAGACCAAAATTGCCCCCATTGCCGCCGGTGGAAATTATCGAAGTTACATTTGAATTAAATAATATTATTTCGCCACTACCTCCTCCAATAGTGGCGTCTGTAAGATCTTCTCCACCCGTAGAAAATACATCCGTAGCATTAGAATTAACTATTAATATTTGACCAGAGCCACCAGAATATTGTGCTCCACCCCCGCTACTATTAATAATACCTAAAATTCTAGAAGAATATACTTTTATTGCTCCTGAGCCTCCGCCGTATTCCAAAAGATAATCTCCTTTTCCACCAATTGAAGATACACTTTGAATCATTGAATTAAAAATAATGATTGTTCCAGAAGAGCCACCAGTACAAGAAACCCCCATGCTTGGACGAGGACAGGAGCCGCCCACAGAGATTATCGAAGTTACATTTGAATTAGTTATGTTGATTGAACCACCCAAACCACCAGTATTAGTTCCATCCGCACCAACAGAAGCAATACTTCCGTTCAAAGTAACATTCTGAAGAACTAGATTTGTATACGCATTTCCGCCGTTTCCATCTCCATCAACTGTCGCATTACTTGCATTTACATTCCCAGTAATTCTACTTCCGTTGCCATCGATTGTAATGCTATCATTTCTAATAATCAAACAATCGCTTGTTCCATTATTTATGCTTTGATTCAAATAATACGTTCCAGATTCATTTAATATACCACATTGATAAATTTGAAAACTATTTCCTCCGACTGTTGCCGAGCCACCAGCACCAACATATTGCACCCCGAGAACTAACAAACCAACTAGCACCAGCGAAAGCACGAAAACTCCTGTCCAGGACAACAAATCACCTCGATTATTCATATTCTACCGAGGGAAATGGGGCTTATAAAACTTATCAGACATTAACAATAACTAGATATCTTTACTCAAGAGTCTTCTGCTCAACAACTTTTGGAATTTGATCTTCTCTTGGTACACGAACGACGTCAGCAACCTTATCTCCATCCTTAATTCTGACTACGTGCACGCCCTGGGTAGCTCTTCCCATTACTCTCAAGTCTTTCATACTTGTACGCAGGACCATTCCCTTGGTTGTGGTTGCAATTATGGAATCTTTGTCGTTCACGGATAATGATGCGACGACGTCTCCAGTCTTATCGCTAGTTGCAAGTCCTATAACTCCCTTAGCTCCTCTGCTAGTCTTTCTATACTCTTCCAAGTCGGAACGCTTTCCATAACCCTTACTTGTGACTGTTAAGATAGTTGTCTTTCCATCCTTTGGTAATGCCTCCAAGGACACAACAACGTCTGCCTTTGTCATTTCCGCACCCTTTACTCCGTAACTTGCTCTGCCCATTGGCCTTACTTCATCAGAATTGAATCTAATTGCCTGTCCTCTTCTTGTTGTAAGCATTACTTCCTGTCCGTCAACGACTGGAGTAACGTTAATCAATACGTCAGAATTATCTGCAGGCAGGTTCATGATACGCACGCCAGTACTTCTTGGATTTGCCAAGTCTTTCAATGGAAGCTTTTTAACAATACCTAGTTTGGTGGCAATCATCAAATAACCTTGCTCAAAGCTTCTTACGGGCATTACGCTTGCCAGCGTCTCATCTCTCAAATTGAGAAGATTGATTAATGCTTTTCCTTTGCTTTGTCTTTCACTTGATGGCACATCGTTAGCCTTGAGCCAATACACACGGCCTCTAGACGTAAAGAATAATAGCAAGTCATGCGTTGAACACGTTATTAGTTGTTTAACGAAATCTTCTTCCTTCAAATCAGTTCCAGTAATTCCAGCACCACCTCTCTTCTGTTCCCTATAGGTCTTGACGTCCATTCTCTTGACATATCCCGTTTCAGTAATTGTAATTACAACATCCTTCTTTTCAACCATATCTTCCTCAGAGATTTCCTCTATCTTTCGCAACACCTTGGTTCTTCTTTCATCGCCATACTTATTCTTCAGCTCTCCAACTTCCTTTCTTATTACTCGTAGAATTTCTTTCTCATCGCCCAACAACTTCTTAAGTGCAATAATTTCTTCCTTTAATTCACCCTCTTCCTTCTTGAACTTGTCTGCCTCCAGGTGAGTAAGTTGTTGCAATCTTATTTCCAAAACTGCCTTTGCCTGTCTGGTTGACAAATCAAATTTTCTCATAAGTCCGTCATGCGCTTCCGTTCCATTCGCCGCTTTCTTTATGAATTCAACAATCTTATCTATATTCTTTAATGCGATTAACAAGCCTATAACAATTTCCAGTCTATCCTCTGCCTTCTTTAAATCGAATTGACTTCTTGCCCTTACAATTCTTCTTCTATAGATAACATACTGTTCAATGAAATCGCGCAGGCTCAAAATCTTAGGCTTATTGGCAACAAGAGCAAGCATATTTGCATCAAATGCAGTCTGCAAATTAGTTAAATGGAATAACTTATTAAGTGTGAACTTAGGATCAACTTCCTTCTTCAACTCTATTACAATTCTTACCTTTCCCTTTGCAGATTCGTCACGCAGATCATATACGTCAGGTAATTTCTTTTCTGTTGCAAGCCTTGCAATGGTCGTTACAAGGTCTGCCTTGTTAACCATATATGGAACTTCAGTAACAATAATACTAGTTCTTCCCTTGTGCTCCTCCAAAGTCGTTTTCGCTCTAATGACTATTCTTCCCTTTCCGTTCTTATACAAATCCTTCAATCCTTCTCCAGTGATAGAACCGCCTGTTGGGAAATCAGGACCTTTGACGTACTCCATCAATTTTTCAACTTCAATCTTAGGATTGTCTATGTATGCATGTATTGCTTCACAAACTTCTGTCAAGTTGTGTGGAGGAATGTTTGTTGCCATTCCAACTGCAATACCCGTCGCACCATTCAAAAGCAAGTTAGGTAACTTTGCAGGCAAAGTTTCTGGTTCTTCATGCTGGTTATCGAAATTAGGACGCATTTTGACCGTACCTTTTTCTATGTCTCCAAGCATTTCATTAGATATCACAGCAAGCTTTGCTTCAGTATACCTCATGGCTGCTGCGCTGTCTCCATCCATGCTACCAAAGTTTCCCTGTCCATGTACTAATGGATAACGCAATGAGAAATCCTGCGCAAGTCTGACAAGAGAATCATAAATTGCCGCATCTCCATGTGGGTGGTACTTACCCATAACTTCTCCCACAACCGATGCAGATTTCTTAGTCTGCTTACTGGAGTCCAAGCCAATGGAATGCATTGCATAGAGAATTCTTCTATGAACTGGTTTCATTCCATCTTCAACTGCCGGCAATGCTCTCTGAACAATGACTGACATGGCATAGTCAATGTATGCCTTCTCCATCTCTTCAACAATTTCTACGCCTGCAACACCTTCTTCATCTCCAATTTGATCTTTTGTCCTTCTTTCCTTTTCCTGCTTTTCCAAATCCTTCTCTACTGCTTCTTCATCAATATTTTTTTGAGTCATTTTTTCTTTGCCCCCTTAGATTTCTTTGCCTTTCCTTTCTTCTTTATTTTGTGAACCTTGGTATCATCCACAAGTTCATCCAAATCCTCATCACCTTCATCAATTTCTTCTCCATAGTGACTAACGGACACATTTTCAGGGAAATTCGTTCCAGAATATCCACATTGCTTACACATAAAGATTCCCGAACCTTCTACGGCTGTAACATCATCACTATCACACTCTGGGCATGTTCTTTTTCCAATCATTATGTATCTATCTCCGCTTCATGAGCTCTTTCTGCAATGAATTGTTTTCTTGGTTCAACATCGTCACCCATTAATTTGGTAAATACCTTATCTGCTTCAACCGCATCTTCAATTCTTACCTTGTTCAACAATCTAGTCTTAGGGTTCATTGTAGTATCCCACAATTGTTCAGCATTCATTTCTCCCAGTCCCTTGAATCTTTGTACCATAACATTCCCGCCAAGTTTGTCAACAAGTTTCTTCAATTCCTGATCTGAATAAACATAGTGATCACTGCGCTTTCTAACCTTATACAATGGCGAAACAGCGATGTAAATATTTCCCTGCTCAATCAGCTTAGGAGTAAACCTAAATAAGAAAGTCAACAGCAATGTTTTAATGTGCGCACCGTCTACATCCGCATCTGTCATAATTATTATTTTTCCATATCTTATCTTTGTATGATCAAACTGATCTCCAATTCCAGTTCCAATTGCAGTAATCAAGTTAGCAATCTGCTCACTTCCCATTACCTTTACAAGATTTGCCTTTTCAACATTAAGAATTTTACCCTTCAAAGGAAGAATAGCCTGATATTCCTTATTTCTTGCCATTTTCGCGCTACCACCGGCAGAATCTCCCTCCACTATATACAATTCTGTCTCTTCAGCTTTGCTCCTACTGCAATCTGCAAGCTTTCCTGGAAGTCCTCCAACACTGAATGCATTCTTTCTTCGCACAAGCTCTTTGGCCTTCTTGGCAGCATTTCTAGCCTTCTGTGCCTCTAGGGCTTTAGCAACAACTCTCTTGGCAATATTTGGATTTTCCTCAAAGAACATTGTTAATGCCGACATAGTAATACTATCAACAATTCCCTTAACTTCACTATTTCCAAGCTTTGTCTTTGTCTGTCCTTCGAACTGTGGCTCTGGAACTTTGACAGAGATAATTGCAGTCAGTCCTTCACGAGCGTCGTCTCCAGTAATATTCTCGTCCTTACCCTTAATCAGCTTGTTCTTATTTGCATAATCATTTATTGCCCTTGTTAATGCAGTCCTAAATCCTGCAACGTGCGTTCCACCTTCCACCGTATTAATAGTATTGACAAAACTAAGTACGTTCTCCTGATATCCTTCATTATATTGTACTGCACATTCTGCAATAACCTTGCTATCTTCCTTTATGAAATATATTGGCTTATGTAATCCATTCTTACCTTCATTTACCCACTTTACAAATTCTACAAGTCCACCTTCATAGTGGAATGTTTCCTTCTTTCCCGTCGTTTCATCCTCTAATTTGATCTTCAAACCCTTATTCAAGAATGCAATTTCTCTGAACCTAGTCTCAAGAACAGAAAAATCAAATTTCGTAGTTGAGAAAATGGATTCATCTGGGAAGAAAGTAATTTCAGTTCCAGTATCTCCCTTCTCACACTCTCCGAGAACCTTTAAATCTGCAATTGGCTTACCAATTTTGTAATCCTGCCTATACTTTTTACCACCTCTCTTGATTGTAACCTTCATTAGTCTGGAAAGTGCTGCAACAACGCTAATACCTACTCCGTGCAATCCGCCAGAGACTGCATAACTGCCCTTATCGAACTTACCTCCAGCATGTAACTTCGTTACAACGATTTCAACGGCAGGTCTTTTGTAAACTGGATGGTTCTCAACTGGAATTCCTCTCCCATTATCTATGACTGTTACACTTCCATCCTTATTTATGGACACCTCGATAAGGTCGCAGTACCCACCCATTGCTTCATCTACGGAGTTATCAACAACTTCATATACAAGATGATGTAATCCCTGCTTACTTGTGCTACCTATGTACATTGCAGGTCGTAGACGAACGCCTTCGAGCCCTTCCAGGACTTTTATCTTCTCTGCACCATATTCCTTAGAACTTTTTTCCTTATCTGCCATTTATTGAAACCTCATTTCAAACTGAAATGCCAAAGGGCATTTAAAAACCTTTCTGCACTAAAAGTGTCATTTACCGTCGGTAAAACGCTTTTAGAGTATTTTAAAATAATATTTATCTACTTTCAGTCAAATAGTCTACAACCGCCACAAGAGGATTATCGTACATGCCTGGACGATAAAATCCACGACAAACTCTTTGAATATAATTATGTCCCAAACCAAGATAACGATTTTCTATTGGTCTGCCAGTCCTCTTTCTTTCCCTCTGAGACCTCTCAAATGCTTCTAAAAGAACATCCGCTCCATTTCTTCTTCCTTCATCTCGACTCATTCTTCTCGAAGAACGTTTAGATTTTATCATTGTAAAATTAAAGAGATTAGATTTAAATAATTAATGTTAATGAAAAATTAAGCCTTTTTAGCAACAGTTTTCTTTGGTTTTGCTACTTTTTCAACTGCTGGTTCAGCAGCAGCTTTCTTTTCTGCAGCAACTTTTGCAATCTGAGCATTTTCTTTGACAACAGCCTTGGCCCTTGTAATTCTATATGCTTCAGTCCACTTCAATTTTCTCTTATCTCTTCTCAATTTTAGTGCATTCTTTATTGCCTTGCTAGAAGAATAGTATTCAACAGTTCCATCATTCTTTATCAAATGAATACCTTCATGGGCGTACATTTCCTTACCTGTAAAACTACACTTTACCATTATACTGTTCTCCTCTGAGTATTAGTTCTAATTCTTCTTGCTTCGATTTCAGTTTCCCTCACTGTAAGAAGATCTCCTATTTTTACAGGTCCCTTAACATTTCTTCTCATTTCTTTACCCTCATTTCTTCCACCTAGAATTTGAGCATTAACCTGTGTGACTTCTCCTCTTGCTCCAGTTCTTCCCAGAATTTCCAAAACTTTAGCATTTACTGCCTCACCAGAACTAAGAGACATCTTAGCACTATCTTTCATAGAATTTTCGGAAGATTTGTCCTTAACTTGTTGTACTTTAGCCATGGTCAGAGATTATTACTTTTTAATTGAAGCGATATCCTTTTCTGCATCGCCCGCCTTTATCACTGCAACAGCAGATGCTCCAACATTAATTCCTACGGCAACACCAAGCTTTTTCTTAGAATCTACTTCAACACATGGAATATTTTTCTGCTTACAAAGAATTGAAAGATGTGCAACTATTTCCTTTGGTTCAACATCTGCTGCGTAGGCAACAAGTTTAGCAACCCCAAGCTCCACTGCCTTGGTCACTTCATTTGTTCCCTTATCGACTTTGCCTGTTTTTCTTGCTGTTTCTATTAAGTTGTAGAAGTCCATGATTGGCCTCCGTATGTTTAATTACCTCATCGGTTATTTATATCTTGAAATGATGGTTTATAAACCTTTTTGTGTTCTGCAGAGCAAAAAGGTTTCTCTTTTATGACGCAGAATTTAACTTCTTGGTACCTTTCGCCCCATTAATATATCTCTTTTATTTTTGTATATCAAAACACCGACGATAATTATGGCTAAAACAATAATACCAATTATAATTTCAATTATATTTGTAACGGACATTCCATTTCCAGAAGGAACTGTTTCAGGTACTGCATTTGTCGAAGTTTGATTCACCACATTTC